>JALHTA010000179.1 GCA_022865545.1 Actinomycetota bacterium
CGGTGTTGGTTTATTTTCTTTTATCAGCCCGATAAAATTTTCCACTTCAACGGAAGAAGCATTAATTTTTATCAAGATTCCTTCAGTAGTATTTGATACATTTCCGGAAAATCCAGAGCTCCGGGCAAGATTGTATATAAAAGGTCTGAATCCGACCCCCTGGACTATCCCGCTTATCTTAATAAGAAAAGAATATTTATTTTTAACAGTCATTAATGTGGATCCATTCATAAGGATGCCGCTGCAACATTATGGTAATCTAGGAGCCTGTCTTGGAACTGGCTTTTGGCTTGTTGAACAATAAAAGCATATTGTACTTTAGAAAAGATAGATCACTAGTTCATATATTACTATTTATTCTGTATCTTCTGAAGTCTCTTCAGACTGCTGTATATCTCCGGCATCAATAAGGACAAGAGTTCCAAGTGTGGATGCATTATTAATATCAAAGACACTGGAGGATGAAAGTACAAGTTCTGTAGTGTCAAGATTATCAGTATCCAGTATGGACACAGTAAAACCCAGGACCGAGCCATCTGAAGGAAGGTAATTAATAAAGTTATACCACGGTATGCTTGCTTCGATCACATAGCCATTTGCCAGCTTTGTAGACGCAACATTTGTTCCCCTCGGAGGTGCATCTGATGGCCAGCTCATATATGATTCAGGAAAGAATGAAGAAAAATTCCCAGGTGAAAAATCTATCTGGTAATCATCACTATTGTAGAATGGTATCTGCATATCCTCAGCCAGCTCAGTATCGAATACTATCGTTATGCTGTCACCTTTATTGAGCTGATTTCCGCTATAGTCCTGGCTGAAGACATCATCTAATACCTGTGCCACAAAATAAAAATTATCATCGTCCCAGCATGAATAAAATGTACCAGAAACATCTGTATGAGTAGTATAATTTTCCTTTTTTATAGTAGGTTCAAAAGTAGAAAACTTCTCGAAATTATCCCATTCAGCAAAATTACCGTCTATCAGTGGGGGCGTATAACATTTATAAGAGAAAATAGGGACACCCACAGGTATGGTATTTTGTGATCTGTAACTGGAAGAAGCAAGTATTTGTTCTTTCTTTTCTTCAATATCTGTACTGATAATGGTAAGTTCGGAATCTCCCATCTCATACTCTACCACAAAAGTGATCTTACCCGATTCAGAAAGCACGCTATCGTTTTCATCTACTAACTGAGCCATTATTTCATATTCACCAGATATGGAAGGATTCCAGTTATATTCATAAGGAGGTGAATTGAAAGTTTTGATCTCATTTCCATTGACCAGGACCTTTACCTTGAATCCTTTAGTTTCTGCCTGCTTGCTTTTGATCTCCACAGGAACAGTTTCTTTCAGATTGATAAAATTATATACCTTATTGTTAATTGGTGAAGTAATAAATACGGAATATTCAGTTTCGTCTTCAACTACCGGTGCGGTGCCGGAGAAAAACTCCAGTGGAAGATTGTTTCTAATTATAAAAAAGAATATTAAAGATAAACCTATTATTACTATAACAAGTATATAAGGGAAACGGTCTAATAAGTTAAGGTATTTCCTGTAGTCTTTCCTCATTCTTCCTGGGTTTTCCTTTCTTCAATTAATTTTTCAGTTAAATTATATGGCAGTTCTTCATACTTTAATAATTTCTGCGAAAACCTGCCTCTTCCCTGTGTAAGGGAAGTAAGGTCAACCGCATAATTAAATGCCTCAGACTGAGGAGCAGAAGCTTTAATGAGTTGTTTTTTATTTTCTATTGGGGTCATAGAGATTATTTTGCCCCTTTTTGAATTGATGTCACCGATTATGTCACCCATATATTTTTCAGGGATTATGATATCAAGCTCCATTATAGGTTCAAGTATTACCGGTGAAGCAATTTCCATACCTTTTTTAAATGCCATGGAGGCAGCTATTTTAAATGCCATCTCAGATGAATCGACATTATGGAATGAACCATCATAAAGATTGACACCGATATCAACTACTGGATTTTTTGCAAGTATACCCTTATCAAGAGCTTCTCTGATACCTTTCTCAACACCGGGGATGTATCCTTTTGGGATGGAGCCCCCGAATATACTGTCTGTAAATTCAAAACCTTCCCCGCGTTTACGGGGTTTAAGTTCAATAAATACATGACCATACTGACCCCTGCCCCCTGATTGTTTTTTATATTTATATTCGGTTTTTGCTTCTTTTTTTATAGTTTCCTTATATGCTACATCAGGTTTTATCATGTCTACTTCTACATCATATTTTTCTTTAAGCTGGTCTCTCGTGATATTGAGATGAAGGTCTCCCATTCCCCATATTATATTCTGGTGGACCTCAATATCCAATTCCTGCCTCAAGGTCTGGTCCTCTTCTATTAGTTTACTGATTCCATTACCGATCTTCTCTTCATCACCCTTGTTTTTAGGAATTATAGCTCTTGGAAGTGTTGGTTGCAGGTATTCAACCTTATCCATAATAAGAGGTTTGTCAATACTTGAAATGGTATCATCATTAGAGATCTTCATCAGTTTTGAGACTGCAATAATATCACCGCATGTTGCTTCTGATATTTCGATCTGTTTCTTACCCTGAAGCTTGAAGAGATTACCAAATTTAAAAGGTTTATCTTCACTTGATATCCTATAGCTTTCACCTGCCTTAAATGTACCTGAGAAAATCCTGAATATGGATAATTTTCCAATATATGGGTCGGCCATGGTTTTAAACACATAAGCAAGGGCTGTACTGTCAGAAGAAGGTTCAATATCTGTCTCCTCTTCTTTGCCCAGGGTCTTTGCTTTTATAGGAGGTATATCCAGTGAAGAAGGGAGGAGGCTATTGATATAATCCATCAATAGATCAATACCAAAATTTTTTGCTGCTGATATAGCAAAAACCGGTACTACTTCTCCGGAAACTACTGCTTTCTTAAATACATTGCTCAAAATGCTGTTATCGATCTTTTCACCCTCCAGGTATTTATCAAGAAGCTCATCATTGGTCTCAACTATAGATTCGACGAGTGCACCATGGTATGTGCCTATCTGGTCCTTCACCCCGGCATCAATATCAGTTACTGTCCCAGTAGGGGTCCCGTCTTTATACTGATACGCTTTATTCTGAAGGATATCTATAACTTGAGAAAAATTTTCACCGCTGTCAACAGGAATAGTTATCGGTACTAGATTTAGGCCCTTGGTAGATTTTATTCCATCTACTGCTTTAAAAAAATCTATATTTTCAAGATCCATCTTATTTAATACTACAAACATAGGTTTTGGATTCTCAGCAAGCATCTCAAGTATGATCTCAGTAGGTGCCTGTACCCCTGATTTAGCGTCAACAATCATTATGACACTATCAGAAACCTTAAGTGTTGATTGAGACTGACCGGCAAAATCACTATAGCCAGGGGAATCAATAAGATTTATATTGAAGTCTTTCCACTTATAATGCATTATGCTTGAGCTGATGCTAAAACCTTTTCCCTCTTCCATTGGGCTAAAATCAGAAACTGTGTTTTTTTCTTCGACCTTTCCAAGACTTTCAGTAGCTTTTGAATTAAAAAGCAAGCACTCTGAAAGTGTTGTTTTCCCGACTCCATTTCCTGATACAAGTCCGATTACTTTATTATTTGAACCAACTTTGTCGCTCATCAATATCCTCCTGAGAATAACTATTTGAGTATTTCAAATAAATCCATTTAAAAACAATAGAAGAAATATACCATAAAATAGGTATGGTGTAAAAAAGTATTAGGGCTTGTAAACACTAAAAAAGCGGTCAAAAGAGGCTTCTGATTGTATTTTTGCAATTGTTAATATGTTATAATTTTAAGGTGTTAATTTTTTATTATAGTAAGCATAAAATTAAATTGATATTAGTAAAATTTTTATACTGGAGGTAAGTAATGGTTGTTGGCTTGATCGTCCTGATAGTGGTAATTGTTGTAGGGATATTACTGATCCTGGGTATTGGTATCGGAACCTACAATTCAATGGTGTCCCTGAGAAATAAAGTTGACAATTCCTGGCATCAGATAGATGTACAGCTGAGGAAAAGATATGACTTGATCCCAAATCTAGTCGAGACAGTAAAAGGATATGCTGCACACGAGAAAGAAACTCTTGAAAAAGTTATATCTGCAAGGAAGTTGGGTATTGATGCTAAAACAGTTGAGGATCAGGCTAAGGCCGAGAATATGATATCTGATACTCTAAAATCATTATTTGCAGTATCGGAGAGATATCCCAATTTAAAAGCTGATACTCATTTTTCAAGACTCATGGAACAGCTAAATGGGATAGAAAGCAATATCGCTTATGCCAGACAGTTTTATAATGATATGGTAATGAGGTTTAATACGAGAATACAGACATTTCCAGGGAATATTTTTGCAAAAATGTTTAGTTTTACTAAAAAGGACTATTTTGAAATAGAAGATACAGCGGCCAGAGGACCTGTAAAGGTAAAGTTTTAACAAATAATAGTAGAATCCCAGGTTTAATGATCTTTTATATGGTACGGTCAGATGTATGAACATATTGCAAAAAACAGGGCCAAGACAATACTTATCATAATAGGATTTGTATTTTTCCTGTCTCTTATCGGATATTTTGTGGGAATGTATTTTGATTACCGATATGGTATGGGAACGGCTTATTCTGTAGCGCTTATGGTGATTGCACTGGTGATAGCATTATTTGCTAGCTTTGGAAGCTATTATTTTAGCGACAGGGTAGTGCTTTCTATGACGGGAGCAAGACCTGTTTCAAGAGAAGATGATCCCAGATTGTATTATATGGTGGAAGGGTTATCAATTGCAGCCGGTCTCCCAATGCCTGCGATATATATCATATATGACCAGGGAATGAATGCCTTTGCAACCGGTAGAAATCCAAAAAAAGGAGTGCTCGTATTTACCAGGGGACTCATTGAAACTCTGAGTGATGAAGAGTTAAAGGGTGTTATATCGCATGAACTTGCACATATAAAAAATTACGATATACTTCTTGGGACAATTATTGTGGTCCTGGTTGGAATAGTCTCAATAATCGCAAATATTATGACCAGGCTTCTATTTTTCGGTGGAAGAGGCAGGCGCTCCACTAAAGGTTCAGGCGGTGGTATTATTATGATAGTGGTACTTATAATAGGTGTTTTATTTATTATCGTATCACCGATTGTCGCGATGATAATAAGGATGGCGATCAGCAGAAACAGGGAATACCTTGCTGATTCAACAGGTGCGCTGATCAGCAGGTATCCTCCGGGACTTGCAAGCGCATTAAAAAAAATAAGCAGCCATAGTGAAGTCAGGACAGCAAGCAGTGCTACGGCGCATTTATTTATAAGTAATCCCCTCGGGGAAAAATCCAGGGTGATGTTTAAAAATTTGTTTAATACTCATCCTCCTGTAAAGGAAAGGATAGAAAGACTAAATGAGATGTCTCTTGGAGTATTAACTAAGTAATGGAGGTATAAAAGACAAAATGGAAAAATCAAGCTACAAAGTAAAAGCAGGCCTTGCCCAGATGCTTAAAGGCGGAGTAATAATGGATGTAACTACCGTGGAGCAGGCAAAGATCGCCGAAGATGCAGGTGCTGTATCAGTCATGGCCCTGGAGAGGATCCCTGCCGACATAAGGGCTTCAGGCGGAGTCGCAAGGATGACCGATCCCCAGATCATTTTAGACATCATGGAAGCAGTTTCAATACCTGTTATGGCAAAAGCGCGTATTGGACATTTTGGAGAAGCCCAGATACTTCAAGCTATAGGTATCGATTATATAGATGAAAGTGAAGTGCTTACCCCAGCCGATGAGAAATACCATATAAACAAATGGGAGTTTAAGGCGCCTTTTGTATGCGGGGCCACAAATCTAGGCGAAGCACTCAGGCGTATTGGTGAAGGTGCTGCGATGATAAGGACAAAAGGGGAAGCAGGGACAGGTGATGTCGTAGAGGCTGTAAGGCATATGAGGAATATAAAGGATGAGATTGCACGTATTGCTGCCATGCCTACCGAAGAACTTATGACTATTGCCAAAGAGATGGGAGCCCCTTATGATCTGGTTGAATATGTCCATAAGGAAGGCAAGCTTCCGGTAGTAAACTTTTCAGCCGGGGGAATAGCAACACCAGCTGACGCAGCTATGATAATGCAGCTTGGAGCAGAAGGTACATTTGTAGGTTCCGGTATCTTTAAATCTGAAAATCCTGCAAAGATGGCTGCTGCAATAGTTGAGGCTACTACTAATTTTAATGATCCGGAACTGCTGGCAAAGGTATCCAAAGGCCTCGGAAATCCGATGAGCGGTGTAGCTATAAATAAGCTTTTACCCGAACAAAAAATAGCAGGCAGGGGATGGTAGATAGAATTTAGATGAATAAAATAAATGTAGGGGTACTGGCCCTGCAGGGGGATTTTAAAGAACATATAAAAATGCTCAAGGATTTAAATGTCCCCGTGATCGAGATAAGATCTCCAAAGCAGCTTGAAGAAATTGATGGCCTTATTATTCCCGGTGGGGAAAGTACGACAATAAATAAATTAATGAATAAATATGGGTTCAAGGAAAGATTGAAAGATTTTCGGAGATCCGGCAAACCTATTTTTGGTACATGTGCCGGTCTTATAATCCTGGCCTCCGAAGTCTCCGGCAAGGGATCAGGTCTTGGGTTTATAGATATGAAAGTAAAGAGGAATGCATATGGAAGGCAAATCGACAGTTTTGAGGAGATGGTGAGCATAAATTTTGATCACAAACCTGACAGGAATGGTTTTAAATCTGTCTTTATAAGAGCGCCAAAAATAGTGTATACTGGAAAAAATGTAAAAGTTCTTAGTAGCCTAAATGATGAGATCTTGCTTGCCCGGGAGAAAAACATTCTTGTATGTGCTTTTCACCCTGAGCTTACTGACGATACAAGGATCCATAAATATTTTATAGAAATGATCAATAAAAATTTAGAGGAGAAATAAATATGTCAGGACATTCAAAATGGCATTCCATAAAGCATAAGAAGGCAAAAGAGGATGCTAAAAGGGGAAATCTTTTTGGAAAATTATCCAGAAGCATAATAATCGCGATCAAGGAAGGCGGGGGAGTCTCTGATCCTAAAGATAATATAACTCTGGCTAATGCGATTGCAAAAGCCAAAGAGTATAATATGCCCCAGGTTAATATCGACCGTGCGGTAAAAAGAGGAACGGGCGAGATAGAAGGGGAAAGCTATGAAAGCATAGTTTATGAAGGATATGGACCAGGCGGAATAGCTATAATAGTAGAGGCACTTACTGAAAATAAAAACAGGACTGCATCAGACACAAGGAATACATTCAGCAAGTATAATGGTAATCTTGGCGAAAGCGGTAGCGTTAACTGGCTGTTCGAGAGAAAAGGGATGATAATTGTAGATCGCACTTCCATTGAAGATGAAGAAGAGTTTATGCTTATGGCAATAGATGCTGGTGCCGAGGACATACAGGAAGATGGAGATATTTTTGAGATCAAAGTTGATCCGCCTGATTTCATTAAAGTAAAAGAGGAACTTGTAAATAATAAAATTAATATTATTAGTAGCGAGATAGGGCTTATTCCTAAATCTACCGTTAAGTTGTCCGAAGATGATGGTAAAAAAGTATTAAGACTTGTTAGTGCATTGGAAGAATATGATGATGTACAGAATGTCCATTCAAATCTTGAGATAACGGACGAGCTTCTAAAGGTCATTGATGAAGGGTAGTGATGGCAGCTGCAGAGTTTAGAATAATAGGCATAGATCCAGGCCTTGAGACCACTGGGGTAAGCATACTTGATGTAAAAGGCAGTAAATATTTGCCTGTATACTCTAGTTGCATTATTACCAGTAAAAACGATATGATGAGTGTAAGGCTAAAGAATATATTTAATGAATTGACCCATCTGATAAAAAAATTTGAACCAGATTGTCTTGCAATAGAAGAGTTGTTTTTCAGTGCGAATGCTAAAACTGCAATAAATGTAGGACATGCAAGAGGTGTTCTCGTGCTGGCAGGCAGCATCAATAATTTAAAAATTTATGAATATACCCCTCTTGAAATAAAACAGGCTGTAGTCGGATATGGAAGAGCAACAAAAAAACAGATAAAATATATGTTAAAAATAATACTTAATACCAGTGATGATTTTTTTCCGAAAAAGGATGATGCCTGGGATGCAATGGCTGTCTCGCTATGTCATGCCAATAATCATAAATTCCGTGATAAAGTAGATGCTTTAAAATAATAAAATGGTAGTAGTATATAAATTATAATGATAGCAATTATAAAAGGTAAAGTATTAAGCAAGACCCCTTCAAGCATAATAATTGAAACAGGAGGTATTGGTTTTGAGGTGCTTGTGTCAGGAAGGACTTTTGAAAAGATTCCCGGCAAGGGCCAGGAAGTAGAGTTAAATATACATACTCACGTAAGGGAAGATGACTTAAGGCTCATAGGTTTTTTTAGCACCGGAGAAAAAGAGATCTTCTTAAAACTCCTGGCAGTGTCAGGAATATCAATAAAAATAGCTTTAAGCGCCCTTACCATATACGAACAGGTGGAACTTAAAAGGATAATAATGTCAAAGGATTCTGATCTTGTAAGGAGGATACCGGGAATAGGTAAAAAGCTTGCGGAAAGAATAATACTGGAGCTTCAAGATAAATTCAAGGAAGAAGAAATGCTTGAAGGCCCCTTGAGTAGAGGTGCCTTAGAGGATGATAAGGTCTTTGAAGTCAGGCAAGCCTTAAAGACATTGGGGTATAATAGTAAAGAAATAAATAGAGCCCTTTTAAAGATGAAGCCGGAAGATATTGAAGGTAAAAAAGTCGAGGAGATATTAAAGATAGCCTTGAAGGAGGTATGAAAATAGTAGGAATTGAAGAAAATACTGAAGAATTCAGCGATATAACTCCAAAACCCAAAAAAGAAGATATTGAACTTGATAAAAGTCTCAGACCCCGCCTTATAACGGAATTTATCGGTCAGAAGAAGATAATAGACAATCTTAATGTCTTTATTGACTCTGCCCGCCAGAGAAAAGAACCTCTTGACCATGTTATCCTTTCTGGCCCTCCGGGTCTCGGGAAAACATGTCTTGCCGAAATA
This sequence comes from Actinomycetota bacterium, assembly GCA_022865545.1. Taxonomy (GTDB): domain Bacteria; phylum Actinomycetota; class Humimicrobiia; order Humimicrobiales; family Humimicrobiaceae; genus M55B120. Next base: position 9,137 of record JALHTA010000179.1, read on the forward strand.
ATAGCAAATGAGATGAATGTAAACTTCAGGATAACTTCCGGTCCTGCAATAGAGAGGGCCGGCGATCTGGCTGCAATACTCACAAATCTTGAAAAATATGATGTACTTTTTATTGATGAGATACACCGGCTTAACCGTACTGTTGAAGAAATACTTTATCCTGCAATGGAAGATTATAAGCTGGATATAATAATAGGCAAGGGACCATCGGCAAAATCAATAAGGATAGATATTGCTCCTTTTACGATCATCGGTGCGACTACACGAACAGGGCTTGTTGCTTCTCCTTTAAGGGACAG
>JALHTA010000180.1 GCA_022865545.1 Actinomycetota bacterium
GCCGATCCAGTAATCTCTCTGTTTTTCAGAGGCACATATGAAAAAGTCCCCTATAGCAAGCTGTAGCTTTATAATATTATTATTATTCCTGTCGATCCTGAGCCTCTCTGTCATATCCTGGTCCTTAAACATCTCCAGGCTCTCAAGATTAAAAGGATTGTAGAGGTCTATGATTATTTTTCCGGTAAAATTTTTAAGGAATGGAAAATAATAAAGGATATGCCCCTGTATAATTATGATATCTGCGTTTTCCAGGCCCCTTGAAAGTGAATTGAAGTTTTTTGGATTATAGGGTCTTGTCTTTATACCTTCGACTTCTATATCTACTTTATTCGGTGTATGCAGGGTGACATCGGCAAACTTTGAAAGGATTTTTGAAAACTCATAAAACCTTATGCCCGGGCCGGCCATCTTTTTGCCGACAATATCATAGCTTATCAGGGATACCCTGGGTAATTTTTTCCTTGCTGTAGATCCAAGCACCATCTTATTGCTCCTGGTTCTTAATTTTTATATTTAAAAGAATTTAAAAAGTAGTATTCATTTTAACTCTATTTTATTCAATATAAAATAATTATTTATTTTGACACCAAGATTATACAATAGCAGCAGCATATTTATAAAATATGCATACAAAATAGGTAATGCCTGGTCCTTTGTAGCTTTCCGGATGAGCCATCTTAACTCTGCAGGTATGAAGAAACGGATAAACTCAAGTGCATCAAGATTTATAATTGCGCACCTGATCCTGTTCTTGTGATAATGCCTGTAAAACCTGCTTGAAAACTTTTTTACAGAGGCGCCTTCAAAATGCCTGCATCTTGCCCGCATATTAGAAGCTATTTGCCACCCGGCTTCCTTTAGCTTCAGGCAGTAATCAAGCTCTTCAAAATATACCGGTCTATATCCCCTGTCAAAACCTCCGGCCCCGGTAAAAAGTGAAAATCTCGTGGCGAAAAATGCACCCGTCACATAGTCCGCTTCATGGATATCTTCCCTGGTCCTATAGGCAGCCTCTGCGGTTACGGATATATTATTATCTAATTTGCCGCCGTCAATATCTGAAAGACTCATGCCTGCACCGTCGTGATAGGTTATGAAATTCGGAGTTAGCTTGCCCGAAAGATGCTGCACCACGTCTTTGTCGTATTCAAGGATCAGGCCCCCGCAGGCTCCTACATTTTTACCGCTTCTGCCATCATCTTCAAAAGTACCGGTCAGGTTTTTTAATGCTCCCGGTAGCAAGCATATATCCGGATTAAGAAGTATAAGGTAGTCAAAACCTGCAGAGTCTTTTTCTTTTTTCCGGCCTGACCCGACCCCGGTACTCTCAAACACTGCATGATTTACGGCACGTGCAAAACCAATATTTTTCCTAAGGGTAGTGAGTTTGAAGTTATCCGCATTAAAAGCGGTGGTCTGGTTCCTAAAGTGTCTTATCCTCTGGACCGTGTCATCACTGGAATCATTATCTACTATCACGAGCTGCCAGTTCCTATAGTCCTGCTCCGCTATGGATGCCAGGCAGTCTTCTATAAAGTTTCCGCTATTATATGTGACTATTACGATGAGACTTGTATCTTCCATTATCCCTGCTTGCGGCCCCTCAATTTCCTTGAACCGATCTTTAGATAATTATATATTTTGTAGGCAATACCTTTTTTTACAATACCTTCAAGCTCTGCTATTTTCCGGTCCCTCTCCTCTATCATCTCATTCTGCCTTTTTGCAATATCTTCAAGGTTTGCAAGGGCCCTTTCTTTTTCAAAAAATATCTTTCTTTCTTTCCCCCAGTCAGGCGAGACCCCTGGCTCCTCTACCCAGTCCTGAAGTGATGCAGTCGTCCGGGAGAATCCAAACTCCCTGAACCCGAATTCTTTGCCGGCTTTTCCAGTGGCCTCTACCTCCACGGGATGTTCTGCCAGGAAGATGAGTTTCTCAGCAAGGTCCTTTGCATCACCAGGTCTAAAGACATAGCCGGCTCCGGCAGCGGACATAATATCTGTAAGCTCACATACATTAGAAGACAGGACACATAATCCTGCCCTGAACCAGTCAAGGATCCGGTTCTTGCTTCCCAGGCGCACCTCATAAATATCTTTGTCTATATTTATCCCAATATCTGCTTCAAGGTAATGGTCCGGTACATCTTCTCCGGCTATCCACCCCTTCATCACAAATCTATCTGCAAACTCGCTTGACTTTATCTTCGATAGGAAATGGGGGTAGGTCTTGATGTCCTGTTCAGGTATCTCCCCTCCCGTTGATACAAACCTTATCCGGGGATTTTTTTTCATTGCACCTGTAAGCCCCTCAAATAGTGTATCTACATCGGTCCATGTATTGTATCCGCCTGTCCAGAGTATGACAAAATCTTTATCCCCGATCCCATCTTTTCCCCTTATGACATTTTTTTTATGAACATATTCCTCAATAGGAAGTCCGCATGGAATAGTATTTGTAAAGTTATAACCCGAGGTATGCCTATTGAGCCTTCCCACAGCTCCCAGCTCCCCTATGGTAGAGTACTCCTGCCTCTCCGACACACATGAAAAAATATCTGCTTCTGTAAGTATTTTGTACTCGCTGTTCCAGTAGTGAAACAGCGGTGTATCGTCTCCATCCATATATGCCCGGGCCTGGGCTTCTGCCATTACATGCCCGAAAAGGTCGGCCCATAAGGGGATGGGTTTGCCAGTCTTTAATTCCTGGCCGCCTTCTATGATCTCTTTTAACCTGGCACCAAAGTATGAAGGGTAAAAAGTGCAGCCGACCATGCAGTCAGGGGCAAATCTCTGTGCGATCTCCAGGAGCCTGCCGGTATTTTCAAAATCATTCTTGCTGAGAATATGATACTGGAAATCATATTTACCGTATTTATACTGCTCATGGCTTTCGCTCTTAAAACCGGAAGAATAAGCTGAGGGAACAGCATAATTTACTATACAGAGCCTGTGGCCCTTTTCAAGCAGGGGGCGTACAAATTGCCATGTCCTTATTCCGGTACCATATACCTTCCTGTCATTTTCAAAAGGCATCGGGCTCATACCCAGTATAAAGATCTTTTTATGGTCCATATATCTTAAATAGTATTAAATATTA
>JALHTA010000018.1 GCA_022865545.1 Actinomycetota bacterium
AAATGAATATATATAGTTCTATCATCGTACTATAATTATAACTTATTTCATAAATCTTTGTCAAATGTGATTTTTCACCACCTTTGTACCACTTATAGCTAATTTTTTTCACCACCTTTGTACCACTAAATAGGAATTTTTTTCAGGGGCATTGTACCACCTGGAAGAAGTTTTTTTCACCAGCATTGTACCACCCAAAATAGCAAAGACTGTATAATTGCCTCTAAAAAAGATGGAGGCAATATATGGTATACCGGGAGGTAAACATGACAGAGATAAAAGAAATACTACTAAGGGCAGCAAAGGAAGAATTTGTAAGAAGTATTTCAAGAACACTTAGTATGCATAGGGATACAATAAATAAATATATATCCATATCACTTGATCTGGGAGTAGATCCCACAAAGGATGCCATAACAGATGAACTGGTGGAAAAGATAAAATCTACAGTTACCACAGAGACTAAACCATTATCTATACCAAGAGATGACATCCTCCTTCCGCATATCGAAAGGATTGAAGATTATCTTGAAAAGGGTCTTAAGAGCTCAAAGATACTAATACTTCTTAAAAGGGACGGCATAGAAGTAGGAGATTCAAGCTTTTACAGGTTTGTCAATTCCAGATGTGAAAACTACATCAGAAAAAATATAACCGTCAGGCTCCCAGAGACTGATCCCGGACATTACTCTCAGGCTGACTTTGGCTATATGGGACTTATCTGGGACGAGGAGGCCGGCAGATTAAGAAAGACCCATGCACTGATCATTACTCTGTGCCACAGCCGACACATGTATGTATATCTAACCTTTGCCCAGGACATAAGGGCGGTAATAGAGGGATTTGAAGCTGCCTGGGGCTATTTTGAAGGGATATCTATTATTGTAATAATAGATAATCTAAAACCTGCCATAGATAAGTCTGACCGCTACAGTCCAAAGATCAACCGGCAGTTTTTAGAATATGCTCAAAGTAGGGGCTTTATAGTAGATCCCGCAAATAGCGGGCATCCGAAGGGAAAACCAATTATTGAAAGGGCCGTTCCCTATGTAAGAGATAACTTTTTTAAAGGTGAAAACTTTATCTCGATTGGTGACGGACGCGAAAGAGCGGTAGACTGGTGCTCAAATATTGCAGGACTTAGGGTCCACGGGACCACTCAAAAGATCCCTGCCCAGGTATTTGAAAGTGTTGAAAAGGCCGCTCTTAAACCCTATACAGGAGAGAGGTATGATATTCCCTGCTGGGCAGTATGCAAGGTCCATCCCGATCATCACATAAGGTTTAAAAACTCCCTGTATAGCCTTCCCACAAAATATATATCAAAGACTTTAGAGGTAAAGGGAGACAGTGCCCTGGTAAAGATATATTTTAAGGGAAGTCTGGTTAAGATACATGAAAGAATGGAGTCTGGAAAAAGGTCCACAGATTTTGATGATTATCCAAAAGAGCTTGCCCCGTATACGCTTAGAAACCCCAAATATCAGATAAGCGAAGGCTACAGGAGGGCAAATGAGATAGGAGCCTTCATTGAAGAGATTCTTACCGGTCCCTATCCATGGCACAGGCTACGTAGCGCCCAGAAGATACTTAGGCTATCTGATAAATATGGGGCAGACAGGATGGCAAAGGCCCTTACTAAGGCCAAAGCATATAGCATCTATGATATGAGAAGAATAGAGAATATGCTAAAAAATAATGTGGAGGATATGCTTCCGGATAAAGAGTATCAGGAGCAATTAAAGCTGGATGATCCCCGGTTTTTAAGGGACTGCAAATCATTTAATCATTACAAATAAGAGAAAGGACAAATGAAGTGGAAATATCAAAAGATCTAAAGGAGGCTATGGTATCACTTAGGCTCTCAGGCATTACGGTAACCCTTGCCGAGAGGATCTCCTATGCCAGGTCTAAAAAGCTCTCCTATGAGGAGTTTTTAGAGATAATATTTTTTGATGAGAAGGAAAGGAGGCAGGCAAGACTACTTAATTCCAAGATGAAAAAGGCTGGTGTCGATCAAGATATCAAAAGTTACAACTGGGATACCACTACTAAATATGACAGACAGATCGCAAGAAAGCTATTTAGCTTAGCATTTGTGGAGAACCATTCATCAGTTCTCGCATTCGGCGCTACTGGGGTGGGTAAAACATTTTTAGCAAA
>JALHTA010000181.1 GCA_022865545.1 Actinomycetota bacterium
ATCCGTCTTGATATAATGACTCCCATTACTGTCAAAAAGAACCCTCAGGCTTGCATCAAACTCTTCGCTCTCTTCATCAAGTATCATAAGGACCGGAAAATTTTTAAATGGATATATTACTGCTCCATTTTTGAAATCACTGCTCCTGTGCCCTCCGGATCCTTCAATTCTTTTTATCAATCCTTCAGCAGAGTTTTTATACTTCTGGCGTACAGGTTCAAGTACTCCCGGAATGGTCCTGAAATAAAACATCCCACCAGGAAGTTCCCTGTAGGATATCCATTCTCCACAGATCTTTGTCCCGTCTGCATTTACAAGATAGTGAAGTATTATCGCATAGGAAAATATATCAAGTTTCTTAGAGCTCTCAAGCTTCCCTCCGGAAGATCCTTCCTTATAATAGATCCCCCCTGTCTCAAGATCTACTATTACTTCACTTCCAAAAAATAAAAGACCGAGTCTTTGTGCTCCAATAATAATTGCCCCGGTTTTTAATGCAATGTCTTCCAGGTCACTATTTTTTAATATCTTAAAAAAGTCTGCGCATACACCGTCAAGGGTTTTTTTATTACCGTCCAGGTTCTTTGCTATATCGCCATCTATTCTATTTTCCAGGTCATTCATCTTTTCCTTTCTCCACATTATGGATCGGGATTCAATATGGTATTATATTAATGGTATTTACAATCCTGATTGATAGTATAATATATCCTCATTAAAAACTTAAAATTTTATTTACATTAAGGTAATTTGAATTACAGTCCGGAGTTTTGATGCATATAGATAAAGACCTGATATTTTTAAATCCGAAAGTCAAAAACATTGATATGCTTTTTGAGCTGATGTGTGCCGAACTTGAAAAAAAGAGCTGGGTAGAGACTGATTTTTTTAACAGCCTTATAGAAAGGGAGAGGAAATTTCCTACCGGACTCGATACCGGAAAGATAAAGATAGCGATGCCTCATACCGATCCTGATAAGGTGACCATTGAGGGGATGGCAGTAGCAGTCATCAAAAAGCCTATCTATTTTGCTGCAATGGGATATTCGGGTAAGAGACTGGTGCCCGTAAATATAGTTTTTTTACTTCTGCTTAAAGAAGGGAAGGTAGAATTTTATCATAAGCTGTTAAATAAAATTAAAAATTCTGATATATTACTTAAGATATATGAATCTAGAAGCAGGCAGGCTGCATGTCGATTACTTACAAGATCATTAAATACCTGATAGACATTGGACCGGTAATAATAATACCATGTCTCTTTTTGATCATAGGATTTTTCTCTACAAGAAATGTACTGGGGAATCTAAAAAACAGCCTTTTTATATTACTGGGTTTTATTAGCTTAAGCATCTTGATGACTATCTTTGTAAACTTCTTTGAACCGCTTACAAATACGATCATTATAAATTCATTGAAGGAATATGAGATCATTGATACAGGATGGCTCGTAACAGAGGCAGTCGCATTTAATTCACAGGTCCTGCTTCATATAATCATCTCCATATTCATATTAAATATACTTATGCTCTTTTTAAGATTTACCCGCACTATTAATATCGATATTTGGGGCTATTGGAGCTTTCTTCTTGTGGGTTCAATAATTTTTACAATAACCGAAATAGAATGGATAAGCATATTAATATCAGTAATAGTTGCTGCAATCACTTTTGTACTTTCAGATATATATGCACACCATATAGAGGCATACTATGGACTAAGAGGAATCTCAAACCCCAGGGCAAATATAATATGCTGGGCTCCTTTTTCTCATCTAATAAATATAATCCTTAATAAGATCCCCTTTATAAAGAGGATCCATATTTTTTACGAAGAAGTACAATATAAGCTTGGAGTTTTCTCAGAACCCCTGGTGATGGGTTTTATGCTGGGTTTTATTATCGGTATTATTACACGTTATAGGACGCTGCTGCTGGAGCTAGCCCCTAATCTTTTATATGCACTTTCAAGCGGGTTAAGGCTAGCCGTTATAATGGTTCTTCTTCCCAGGGCCGTAAATCTCCTTATGAAAGGCATGGTCCCGGCTGTTAATAACTTCCGCAGTCTTATCAGGAGAAGAATAACCAGAAGGACCATTTATATTGGACTTGACTCTATAATCCTTGTCGGCCACCCTTCAGTAATCGGCCTATCTGTTATAATAATCCCACTGACAGTATATCTTTCAACTCTTCTCCCTGGTAACAGGGTACTGCCCAGTGCTGACCTGGTAATTATCCCCTTCCTTATCGTATGGGCGGTAATACTCTCAAGAGGTGATTTTTTCAGAAGTTTTATATCAGCTGCAGTAATAATCCCGCTTGTTTTGTGGATCACTACTGATATGGGAGAACTCTTTACCAATTACTTTGTAAAATATGATCTTAACCTAGTAGGAGATTATGCCAGTATATCAAGTATAGGTGCGAGCTCAAACATATTCTTTTGGATACTACTGCAGATAGTCAAGCCTATACTTAACTTATTTGTATAGTAATAGGGACGATCATGGAAGGTGGTTTTGATTTTTTTAACTGCTATCAATCTTTTCGTGTTACTCGGTGGATAAACTCGGTATAGAGATTCTTTCTTACCCCCGGTCTTTCACCTATCAAATGGATATCATTTCTCTCAAGCACCAGTCTTATCTTGGCATCATTATGCATTATGATATCTCTTATGTTTTCGCGGGTCGTTTTTGATACCCACAGGTCAGACTCCTGGGAGATATAGGGGAAAAATGATTTTAAATCCATCATCTTATCCCAATCGATCCTGATCCTGCCAACTAGTTCCGTATAATTTATTTCAGGATATTTTGCCCTGATGATCCTGGCCTGTCTCACTATCTCATAATTTACACTTTTTTCTATCCTTTTAAGATTATAAGAAGATATGGTGAGAAATATCCCATATGCAATAATCGGAGGAATGATGAAGTAATAATAGTTGATTATAAAATCAACAATATACCTGCCAATATTTCCTAAAAATACATCCAGCCAGATCCTGGACATCAAATCCTCCAATGATTATAAAAATAATTATAATTTTTTAAATTAAAAAGACAGTTTAATATTTTAACAGAAATTATTGCCAGCGTATAGAATATTGAGAGCCTGCCTGAGAATTGGATCTGGTCTGGGCCCAGTTCTCGTACAGTCTCTCAGATCAGTATCAAATAATTTACAAAAAATATTATTTCTATTAGAATAGTAGTATTAAATATGTTAACTTTTAATCTATGAAATTAAGGAAATAATATGAAGCTATCGACAAGAGGAAGGTATAGCACAAGACTTATGATGGAACTGTCAGTGCACTTTGGTGAAGGACCTGTACTGTTAAAAGATATCAGCAAAGTCCAGGATATATCGCTTAAGTATCTGGGACAATTAATAATACCACTAAAAATTGCCGGTCTTATCAAAGCAACAAGAGGTTCCCACGGTGGTTATTTTCTTTCAAGATCTCCCGAAAAGATCAAATTGTCTGAAGTGATAAATGCTGTTGAGGGG
>JALHTA010000182.1 GCA_022865545.1 Actinomycetota bacterium
AATTAATCTTTAACTTGTGGTTGCTCCCCAGAATGAACGATGTTCGAACTTTTTGCATGAGTGAGGAAGCTGAAAAGGTGTATCGGAAGCTAGAAGAAGTAATGAGCATCTGTTAGGAATTTAAAAAAAATCAATGGGTGATCTATTAAAATAATATTCAAATTAACAAAAGGGAAGTTAGAATTTATTTTTATCAAATGGGCAAACCCGATCCTATTATTCCTTGAACTGCAAGTAATAATTTAGTAAGTTTATTGCTAGACAAAATAACCAGTAAGTCATCTCGTATAAGGTTTATCGAACCTTCTTTTAAATGCGTCGTTCTCTTTCAGCTGCTTATCCCAGTAAGTATTTACCAGCCCGATTAACTTCGCAAGATTATAAAATAACACGGTTAAAACCGATAGGTGTTCAGGTTTAGCAAGTTTATTAAGCAACATCTGATCAAATCTTCCTGACTTTCCATAAACTTTTCCCAGTTCATAAAAAGAGTTAAATATTTTTTTAGTCATAAAATGTGGCATAACTCGAATACCTTCAATACCACCTTTTACTATACAACCGATATATCGACAGTTTAATCTTTTGGCTAACTTCTCAAGGTAACGTTCTACAAACCTACTATGATAAGTTTCCGGAAATCCGCTTTGCACCAGAAAACCAATACCTGGGTTATTTTGCTTTCCACATAAAGGCTTAAGACTATCAATAAAGGACTTTACTATCCCTGGCATACAATCAGTATAAAGCGGAAAAGCCAGTATTATATTGTTAGCATCTTTAGATATTTCCACAAGTTTACCAACATCTCTATTAGTAACTATATATACAAGCTCATAGCTATTGCCGTCTGTTTCTATAAACCCTTTTAAAAAATGTTCTAAAAGAATAGTTGTATTACTTTTCTTTCCTCTTGGTGAACCATTAAATACGGTTAATTTCATCTGATACCTCCTGAACTGAAACATCAATCTCCTTTATGAAGTACAAAGATGACTTAAAATTAATTGCAAAACGAGAAAAGATATCACTTACTATCTTAATATCCTCACTATCAGTATCATCTTCTTTCTCAATCAATAGTCCAATTGATGGATATTCCTTATCATATCTTTTTTCATGATGGCACTCCTTATTATTAACCATCTCACTATAGGGAAGGACCAGTGGGATAAGTTTATCCATGGCTATTTTTAAAACCGCACTGGGAAATCCCATAACCAGAGGTGAAGCAAACAGTACAAAACCAGAATTTATTACCTCTCTGCAAATATCGTGTGAATCATCTTTGAAAATACATTGGCCGGGTGTTCTTATCCAACAATCAAAACAACCAATACAATGTTTTATATCCATCTCTCTTAATTTCAAGATGTTTATTGTATGATTTGTCGATTCCAGCGAATCAGATAGCTCCCTTAGATAATTATCAAATTTGATGTTATCAGCATCTGAATTGCCGTTTAAAATTGTGATTTTCATAAGCTTCCTCCTCTGGGTGGATTTGTATTTGAGAATATTCCGAACTTAATAATACTATATTCGTCTAAAAAAATCCTTCTTTTTCAAAAAATTATTTTAAATTATATGTTAATCGTTTATAAGTAGTCTTACCTCGCCTACCCTTTTGGTTGATTAGGTTTATTATTTGTATGAATTTATTTCTTTATTTGAACCCTTTTTTGTTTTATTTGCTTTCAACTTGAAAGTGTCTTCTTTATGCCAATAGACCGTTACCTCGAAAGATGACAACAAACCTGCCTGAGCTGTTTATCTTAAGATTAGTAATAATAATATCACCCGTTCTACCATCGTTAAGGATTAATCGATAGGGATTACCTGCTGGCGATATATTTTTTTGATAAGTAATGTAAATGAACCATGCCATTCTGAAAGCTTTGATCTGGGGTCTATTTTAAAATCAATCAAAATGGGAATATTTTCAATGATTGTTGAAACTCCTTTTTTTATTTTTCCGTAACTTTGTGGCATTTAGCTTACCCTCTTTCTTTTTTGGATTTTTCATTGAAATATCCTTAAGCCCACCAATGAAGTTAATATTTTTATATTCATAATACTACAAATCTTTTAAAAATCCTTCATTTTCTGTAAAATAATTTATAAAAAATATAAATAAAGCCCTTCAGTAAAATCGCTGAAAGGCTTTATTGATAAGGATTTGGTGGAGGCTAGTAGACGACTTTCGCAACTTTTGTATAAATGATAATATTAATATCTATAATAGTTTAAAAACAGTAATGAAAAGCATATAGAGACAAGATTATAT
>JALHTA010000183.1 GCA_022865545.1 Actinomycetota bacterium
TCCTGTCTCCCCATAGATCTTCTCAATACCGTTCCGGGTAAATGGGACACCTGGCGCAAAGCTGTCTGCTATGATTATATTTTCCGGTTTTCCTGTATGTTCTGCGAGGATTTCGATAACTGCTTCAATAAATACCGGATGTGTAGTAATGGCCATATCCGGTGAAGCAGGTAATAAAAGATTTGGTTTTACGCATATCTTTTGTTTTTCATTTATATACTTACCAGGACCTCCCAGTCTATTAAGTCCTTCAAGAATAACGGATTTTACATCATTCTTTTTATAACTTTCACACCTGGAGACGAATATTTTGTTTTTCATTTACTGGCAGGTTTCAAATAATTACTATTATATAAAGATTTAAGGGCCATATAAGTTATCCATTTGCTGGGTTTGTTTTTGTGTTCGATATCTACAAGCATTCTTCCATTAAGCGAATATTCGAGTTTCCAGCTACCTTCGGGCCCTCTTTTTGAATTAATGAGATCAAGGGCTTTTTTGGTATTGGTGTTATTTATATTTACTCCTGCATCGACTAATACACTCACAAGTTCTAATATGTCGCTCCGGCAACCTCTTGGAAAACCAAATGTAAACCAGTGCCCGCTTCTTTTTTTTCTCCTGGGATAATTTGCCTTTGAAATATTGTACCTGACCAGGAAATCTGAAGCCATTTTTTTTGTATTTAAAATATCCCCGGTCGATTTTTTTGGGGAGACAAGATTAAGTGCCTTTAGAATTTTTATTGCAGCCCATGGGCATTTGAGGTTTTGACGGTATTTGCACCTGAAATTCTCCCTGAACGCAAGCTCATTAATAAATGATATTGCTTTTTTAGTGAAATCATTATCGCGATATTTCAACCTGATGAGCATTTCAAGAGCTATCCCCTGCATGCATGGAAGAATACCTTTCTGCCTGGACCTGGATGGAAAAGAGCCATCTTTTTCCTGCATTTTATCTATTACCAGATCGATCCCATTGTCTATTCCGTCTATATTATTTTTCACACCCAAAAGTGACAGAAAATAAAGCTGCCAGAAAGTATTTTTATATAAAGGATTAAAGGAATCCTGCTTATCTCCCCACGATCCATTTTTATTCCTCAGGTTCAGTATTGAGGCAACAGGTTCTGAATTTGCCACAACAAAGACTGTCTTTGACCCAAATGCCTTTCCCAAATATTCTTTACCAAGTATATTCTTATTTGTTAAATAACTAATATAAGGGTTTTTTTTATCAATTAGCCAGTCTATTGTTGATTCCATTAAAAATTAAATAGGTAGATTTTATTATTTTTCTTCATCATCCATCTATTGTATTATTTCTTTTATCTTCCCTCAGGGTCTTTTCACAATTGCTACCATAAGTTTTACAAACCTTACGATAATACCTATGCCCATACCGACTGAGACCAATACAAGCACCACTGTTATGATAGGGTTTAAAAGATTTGTAAGGTCATTACCCGGCATTACAGAAAAATCAAATGGGAATATTACTAAAAGTGATATAGTTGCAGCCAGACTGAATAAGTCTATAGAAATATGTATAACCTGACGGAAAAAATAACTATCATAGATTACAAGTATAATATTGCCTATGATAGCTGCTATAAGAGCTACAGTAACAATCGGGAGCCACTGGCCAAAATCAGATGTAAGGAATGGATAGCTGGTCCAGTGCCTTACTCCATCTATCATCTCGTGATCATAGATCGCAATATAGTGACTATAAAAATTAAATAATACAAGGATCAGGGAACTCCAGAATATTGAAAAGGCATAACCTGTGATCCTGCCACCCCGCGTACCTTTGAAATGATGATCAACCCTCTCTCCCATCTTTTCCATTTTTTTGCCGAATTCTTTTCCGGCCTCTTCTGCTTTCCTACCGAATTTTTCACCTGCTTCTTCTGCTTTCCTTGAGAACTGGTCCACCTTTTGATCTAACTTTTTTTCCCAGTCATCTTTTTTTTTTGAGTCTGGTTCTTCTGTCCCGGCTTCATTGCCTTCTTTGAAATAATCTGAAACACTATTGCCAAAATCCTGGGCAGCTTTTCCAACATCCTTGAATTTGCTCTTTACTTCTTCATCTTTAAACCTCTTACCAAAGAGCTTTGCTGATTTAACGGCGCTATCGCCAAAATCTTTAGCCTTCTTCTTAAGTTCAGGATCATCAAAAATCTTACTTACAGCATCTCCAAACTCTTTTAGAAGTTCACCCAGGTTTTCACTCGGACTTTTTCCTTTGCCCTTTCCTGCCACGAAGCACCTCCTTTAAGATGATCATATTTTATATATTAGATTATAGGGAAAAATTCCAGGTTAAACCATCATTTTATTATAATTTTTTATTTGTGATTAAGAATTATTTGGATATATGAGATTAGATCTACTGCAACTCAGGTGAAAGCCCGGAGGATACCCCGGACTCAGCATCGATCTCTCCCTCAGTATAATCCGGTTCAACCGTAATAAGGGAACCGAATGAGTTGATAATATCCTTAAGTATAAAATTTAAAATGAATTCCTTCTCATCCAGAGACATTGGTTTTTCTGAAATAATAGTCTTTCCATTATCTAAAATATATCCATAAGTATCATTTCCTTCTATGGCTTCTCTCCAGGATATTTCAAACTCACGGGTATCAAAACTACTTATGCCATCAAGGCGGCTATTAAGTGCGTTTTGCCAAATGACTTTTTTATTAATGATCTTTTCCAAATAGACCTTTGCTGCATTTTTAGTTATTTGCACAGTCTTATCTCTTTCCTCTACCTGGTCCCCATACCACTTTTCAGTTATTTTAAGCAGTTTTGTAAAAGTCTCATTTTCATAGTTATTTGAGCTGGCCCCCCTGCTGAGTACTTTTTCCCAGTAAAGAAGAAATGCCTCTACATATATCCTGCTAATTTCTTCCGGACTCATTTCTTTAAAAACACCCGGATGGAACCCATCTTCCCAGAAATGGTTTTTATTTACATCTATCAAATAACTATAAGGTAATCCATATGCTTTTGATTCTTTGATAAATTCTGTAATTGGAGGCTTTGCAATATTGCTATCCAAACCAGGGAGGATATATTTTAGTACAAAACTGTTTTCTTGCTCTGATATATGTTTTTCTGTATCGATAATATGCGGTAATTTCCACCTGAAAAAACTTTTATTATAATATCCGCGGGACTTCTGACCTTCATAGATCTCGTTCCATTGTCTATTTATTGCAAGAAGTTCCCTGTCCATCTGGTCCCTGTCAATAAAATCATATATATAATTTCTGGCAGTTTTTTCAGCGACTTTCTCATATACAATCTTATACTTTATAAGATTAGTTATTTGAATGGCCATTGCCTCTTCTGAAGATTGCTTTCTGTAATCTTCCCATACTATTTTTTTTCCATCTGCAGTCAAGGTATAGTAGTCCAGTGCATCTTCCATTATATCCTCAAAATTATTCTGCTCTCTGGTGCTGCCTTCCCCCGGCCTTATATGAAGATCGACATAAGCGTGGAAGCCCTCATGGAAAATACTGGAGATCTCAAAACTATCCATCTTGTAAAAAGGCAGGAAATTGCCCTCCTCATCAAAAGCATGATCAAGATAAATTGTACCGCTTAAATATGCTGGTCTTGCCCTGTACCTGATATTTATCTTATCGTTTATTACCCTTAAATAATCAACGGGTAGGCCATTCTCCCCGGAATGATAAATGAATTCAGTCAGGGGTCCCTGGTTTGAGGTTTCATTTTTACAAGAAAAAAATATACTTCCGGATACAAGTATGGCTACCAGAAAAAATACACCCGTTAATAATCCGGTTGATTTATTCTTTTTACTAGCTTTATTGCCCTTATATATAAAAATAATCCCTATTCTCCCGGCACAAGGTCGATTAATACCATATACATTATATAAAAGGATATTTATATTAGGCAAATTTAAAGAATTTAAAAAAATGGTAAAAAATGAAGGATATAGATAAAAGTACGCGGATATTTTAATTATTGCAGACCTGCACAGACCTAAGCAAAAATCAATTGCCATCATAAAGCAAAGGTTCAATACTTCATATAAACTAATATTTATGCAAATGTCTGGGACTGATTTAACTCAGTGCATACTCCTGTTCAACCACTTTTACATGCTTGAACTTTAGGAATTCCTGAATATTCGGGTTTGCGCTTTTTATGAGCTCATACTTTTCGCCACATCTGCATCTGTAAAAGAACTGATCCCCGGAAGCACTGATCATACTTTTAGGAAATGCTTTGGGATTTACCAGAAAATTTTCACCTGTTGTGATGACTCTGCTACATTCAGTACACACAAATGTAGCAATATCATCTTTTAACTTAATGAGTACCATCTATATCCCCCTGTTCTTTTATAAATAAGGGAAAGGCCGTAGCAATTGCAACATTAACATATACTATTAATTAGTATATTGTATTATATAACAGATGATAATATTTTTAAAGTATTTTCTTAAAATATTTTTTAAATGCCAGTCGATCTTGCAGGATATAAAACCTTATAGGTCTATCTTGCGGGTGCCAAAGATTTTCTGTAAAAGTGTCTTTAGCCTGCCTTCGTATTTTTTCACCAGAAGCACAGCAGAAGAACTGTTTTTAGCGATATACTGGACCTTATTACCGACAAAGAACATCTTAAAGATACTCTCCCTTGGTGTATTAAGAACCAGAAGGTCATATTTCTTGGAATAGTCTAGTATTGTCTCTACAATATTTGAGGATTTCTCTATTATGATATTTTCTTTTTCTATACCTGAAAATCCATTCAGTCTATTTATGATCTTCTTTTTCAGGCTTTCAGATTTATTTGTACTTCTTAAAGGCATAATATGCAGCAGATGCAGTTTTGCATTAAAAGCCCTGGCAATATTTGCAGACATATCGATAGATAATCTGGTATTCCTGATATCTGAAACAGGCAGGAGGATATTTTTTATTTTCCCAAGCTTGTTCTTCCGGACCTTTAAAACCATCGTATCACATTCTGCATTGGCGATTATCGGGTCAATAACACTTCCAAATATATAATCACTTTTTCTCGTATAACCTCTCCATCCCAGAAAGAGGAGATCTATTTTCTTATTCTTTACAGTATCTGTAATAGCTTTTTCGGTCCTATGGGATATTTTAATGATCGAGTTTATTGGAATATCATATTTTTCTGATACACTGATAGCTTTCTCGATAATGGGTCTTGACTTCTTAATATACTTTCTTCCTCCACCCATTGGTAGAAGTGCCGGGATATCAATAACATTTAGCAGGGTAAGCTGCCCATTATTGTAATTTACGATAGGAGCAGCAAACTTTATCAAGGGTTTTATGCTCTCGGGATTTGCTATCGGGAGCATGGCCTTAAATTCCTTTGTCACCACTTCCTTTTCTTCATGAACCGTTTTTACGATCTCCTCGACTTTTTCACTATATCTTTCCTTTGCATATGCATAATAGAATATTACTCCGCCTATAATCCATATAATGGTCGTATACCATGCAACCGGGCTGTATCCGAACATAAATATTGCCAGAAAGAGCTTGGTAATTATCCCGAGTATCGGCACATATGGAAACCATGGCATAATATATCCTCTTTTTTGAGACGGATTTGTCCTCCTGAGGTTGATAGCAGCCATATTGACCATTAGAAATAATAACAGGAACATTATATCTGCCGCACTGGCAACATCATGTATGGGGAGTGCAAGTGCCATTGCTATTATGAGCAGGGCCGATATTAATGTAGCCATAAAAGGTGTCCTGCGCTTCTTGTGTATCTTTGCAAATATTTTTGGAAGTGACCCATCTCTTCCCATAGAAAATGATACCCTGGATGAAGAATATATGGTTGCATTAAGTGCACTCATAGTGGAAAGAAGTCCCCCTATAAGAAGTACGAATTCACCATATGGAAAAAATTGTCTTGCTGCCTCAACCATGGCAAGCTCTTTATATTTACCCAGGAACTGCCAGGTAGGCTCCTGGGAATCTATGCCTCCAATCCCGACAAAAGCAATAAGTATATATATCGGTACGACTATAAGGAGTGAGGTAAAAATAGCCCTGGGAATATTTTTCCTTGGATTTTTTACTTCCTCCCCCGCCTGGACGATTATTTCATATCCTTCAAAAGCAATGAAAGTAAGACCCATGGCAAATAGCACCCCGGTAAATCCTTCAGGCATAAATGGCCTGAAATGACTCAGGGATGTAGTGGGATTTTTTAAAATACTTACAAACCCGGCAATAATGAAAACTGCAAGGATAATTATTTTTAATATGGTCACTATGCTCCCTGCAAGACCGGCCTCTGATGCTCCCCTGTAATTAATATATGTAAATATGAGTATGATGATCACACCCAGTAGCTTTGAAGCAAATTCTTCACTTATTACAGGGATATTTATATTAAGCATCTTGATGACCAGATAGGAATAAGCACCGAAGCCAAGGGCATATAGACTGCAGGCTACTGCATGCGCAAACCAGTCCATCCACCCGCCGATAAATCCGCTGGGCTGCGGCAGGGAATCCCTTACCCACACATACCCACCTCCTGCAGAAGGAAAAGTCGAGCCAAGCTCTGCATAAACCATTGCAGTAAATATGGTCACAATACCGTTTAAGAGAAATGAGAGTATAAGGCCGGGACCTGCCGCACCAGCAGCAAGACCTGTAAGGACAAATATCCCGGCACCTATCATAGCGCCTACACCGATCATGGTTATACTAAAGAGGGACATCTCCTGCGAAAGTTCAACTTTTGTTGAAGCAGATGAAGCCGGGGTGTTTTTAGAAACAGGATTTTCCTGATCATTCATAATTTGTCTGTCTTAATAATAATCTATAGATTATTAATTTATTCCTTTATGAAAAATTTAATTCCCACCATTCTATTGAAAACAGAGAAAAATTGGAAGTAAAATCTTTTTTGTTAACTTTATTGATTGGATAGAAATCGACAATTTGCTAAAATGATTAAAATTATTATTATCATCAACTTAACTAGCAAGGTAGAGACCATAGATGAAAGATCATATAATCAAGTCCAATGGCAATCTGGAGACTTTTAATGAGGATAAGATAATCACCTCCCTTATTAAGGCAGGAGCGACACCTGAGCAAGCCAGCGGGGTCCTGGATTATTTGAAACCTGAGATAAGTGAAGGAGCAAGTACCGAAGATATCCACAATCTGGCACTTCAGCATCTTAGCAAGGTAGAACATAAGCTTGCCCTGAAATACTCGCTAAAAAGGGCAATGATGAGTATGGGCCCACAGGGTTTTGTCTTTGAAAAATATATTGCAAAGATCCTTGATAAATATGGATATAGCACAAAGGTTGGACAGATCCTCAAAGGTTGTTGCGTTGATCATGAGGTAGATGTAGTTGCTAAAAAAGACAATATGGTCTTTTTTATTGAAAGTAAATATCATAATCACAGAGGTATATACTCAGATGTAAAGACTGCACTTTATGTGCATGCCCGTTTTGTAGACATCGAAAAAGCGATCAAGAAGAAGGACTCTAATAATATTCATTATTATGGCTGGCTGGTCACGAATACGAAAGCCACTTCAGAAGCTGTAAAATACGCTTCATGCGTAAAGTTAAAAGTACTGGCCTGGCAGTATCCGGAAGTTAAAAACCTCCAGTACTATATTGAGAAAAAGAAATTGTATCCTATAAGCATCCTCACCACTATTACCAAAAACCAGAAAGAAGTATTATTTGATTCCGGCGTCCTTCTTGTCCAGGAACTTGTCTCTATGGATGCTGATGAGATAATGCGTTTATTATCTATTAAGAAGATCAATACAATGAAGATCTTAAACGAGATAGAGATACTACTTGGCTAATCGGGGTCAGTCTATAAGCCGGGTACTGTACTAAATAAGAACAAATTCCCCGGTTTGCCTTGGAAAGGTAAGGTTTAAGGCAAACATGAGGAATTATATTAATAGCTTCTTAGACTATTTAAAGATAGAGAAAATAGCCTCAGAAGTGACTTTAAGGGACTATGGGAGAGAACTTTTCAGGCTCCAGGATTATCTCTTATCCACAGGTATTTCAGATATAAACTTAATTAGTACAAGAATTCTCAGGCAATATATCTACCATGCTAAAGAATCAAGAACCCTTGCCTCTTCTTCTACAGCAAAGATGATAGCCATTATAAAGAGCTTTTTTAACTTCCTGGAAGAAGATGAAATAATTATCAAGAATCCTTCCAGGAAAATAAAGGTCCCACCCAAGATTAATAGAATCCCCCATGTCATGTTAAAGCATGAAGTGGACCTCATTATCCGTTCTGTTGATTTTGCGCCTCTAAGGTACCGTAAAAACGCTATCAGGGACAGGCTGATACTAACTCTTCTCTACTATACAGGTGTAAGAAGAAATGAGCTATTGAACTTAAACTGGTCAGATTTAAATCTTTCTAAAAGTACCATGATCATAAGGTCAGGTAAGGGAAACAAGGACAGATTAATTCCACTTCATAAAAATGTATCTCTTCTACTGGATAGATACCTTGAAGAAAGGCTCCCACTTGTTGACAATTCCCTCATTATCGGGGAAAGGGGCAGGAGGATGTGCAAGTGTTGTTTTGTTGACCGTCTTAATATGTACCTTGAGATATCAGGACTTAAAAAGAAAGGCTATAGTGCCCACAGCTTCAGACACAGTTTTGCTACTCATCTAATTGAATCAGGTGTAGATCTATTTAAGGTTCAGAAACTGCTTGGTCATGCAAGTCTTGATACAACAAAGGTTTATATTAATTTTAACAGCTCACAGATGGCAAAAGCTGTAGAGAGGTTATAAGCAAAGGTCTGGACAGTTTTATAATAAAGGTTGATGATGGGATACCGGTAAACCCAAGAATGTTTTTACCTTAGAAGAACTTGCCTAACACATTCGTTTAACTGACCAGAGTCTATTAATCCCGCTTGGTTTTTTTATAATATAGATTATGGGTACTCTACAACAGATTTTTTTAGTTTTATCTTTTTTATTTACTACCGGAAACTCTGACAAAATAATTTATAAATTCACAGTAAGAAGAGTACCTAATTTCTTAAGGTGAAAAGCAAGGCCACCCATTACCTCCCGGATTATTTGTAAGTCTTGTCTGTTCCGATCCATCTACA
>JALHTA010000184.1 GCA_022865545.1 Actinomycetota bacterium
TTACACCATATTATACATGGCCCTTTTGGAGTCAACAGCAAGTGAGACTGGTGCAAGGATGACTGCGATGAAGAATGCAAGTGAAAATGCAGAAGAGATGATAAAGGACCTTACCAGGAAGTTTAACCGTGCTAGGCAGCAGCAGATAACAATGGAGATAACTGAGATAGTATCCGGGGCAGAAGCACTGACTGGAAGCTAAAAAGATAAGATATTTTAAATAATATTGAAAAATCAATATAGAGGTGAAAATAAACAATATGGCTGATGATAAGGGTAAAAAACCGAATATTGGAAAAATAGTTAGCATCAGGGGACCGGTACTTGATATTGAGTTCCCCCCCGGAAAATTACCGGATATGTATACTGCGCTGGAGATACACCGAAACAAAGACAAAAAACAGGAACACCAGAGGGAAAAAATAGTAGTCGAGGTCCAGCAGTCCATAGGCGCCAATCAGGTAAGGGCAGTGGCCATGTCTCCTACAGATGGTCTCGACAGGGGCATGTCAGTCACGGATACAGGAAAACCTATAGAGGTCCCGGTTGGCCAGGAGACTCTTGGGAGGTTGTTTAATGTATTGGGAGAGCCTATAGACGATCTTGGTGATGTCTCAACAAAGATGAAACTTTCCATACACAGGGAAGCGCCCTCCATCGAGGACATAGAACCTACGACAGAGTTATTTGAAACAGGCGTAAAGGTAATAGACCTGCTTTGTCCGTTTATAAAAGGGGGCAAGATAGGTATGTTCGGTGGTGCAGGAGTGGGAAAGACCGTTATCATCATGGAACTTATCCATAATATAGCTACAGAGCATGGCGGATTTTCAGTATTCTCAGGTGTTGGCGAGAGGACCAGGGAAGGAAATGACCTTTACCTGGAGATGAAGGAATCAGGAGTTCTCGATAAGACCGTACTCGTATTCGGCCAGATGAATGAACCTCCGGGCTCAAGACTCAGGGTAGGACTATCAGCCCTTACAATGGCTGAATACTTCAGGGATTATGAAGGGAAGGACCTGCTCCTGTTTATAGACAATATATTCAGGTTCGTACAGGCGGGCCAGGAAGTTTCCACACTTCTGGGAAGGATGCCTTCCGCTGTAGGCTATCAGCCAACGCTTTCAAGTGAGATGGGCGAACTTCAGGAAAGGATAACCTCTACAAAGAAAGGGTCCATAACATCGGTCCAGGCAATATATGTACCGGCAGATGACCTTACCGATCCGGCGCCTGCAACTACTTTTTCTCACCTTGACTCTACTGTAGTGCTTTCAAGGCAGATCATGGAAAGAGGATTGTATCCTGCGGTGGATCCCCTGGATTCATCTTCCCAGATCCTGGATCCCCAGTATGTAGGAGTCGAGCATTATCAGGTAGCCAGAGAAGTACAGGAAATACTTCAGAGAAATAAGGAACTTCAGGATATCATTGCAATACTTGGAATTGACGAACTTTCAGAGGAAGATAAACTGACAGTGCAGAGAGCAAGAAGGATAGAGAGGTTCTTATCCCAGCCGTTTTCAGTAGCAGAGCAGTTTACCGGAATGAAAGGTAAATATGTAAAGATAGAGGATACTGTTAAAGGTTTCAAGGCAATTGTCGAGGGTAAATATGATGATGTCCCCGAGCAGGCATTTTATATGGCAGGGACGATCGAAGAAGTGGAAGAACGCGCAAAGAAATTAAAAGACAGTGGAGAAATAAAAGAAGATAAAGCAGAGAATAAGAAATAATAATCTCAAGTATCAA
>JALHTA010000185.1 GCA_022865545.1 Actinomycetota bacterium
CTATCATAGATATTGTCGATGACCTGTACTTCGAGAAAATGATTTCCGGAGCCGAGGGTCCCTACTTGTGTGGATCCCCTCTCAATTGCAGTTTTTCCTACATAATCTGGATCTGCGGCTTCCATACATCCCTTTTCCTCTATAAAACAGGTATCTTCTTCCCATCCATAACCACTTTTTACTGCCCAGCCCACTCCTTCTGAAAGCAGTTTTCTCATATCCTCTCCGGATAGCTTTATCTTACCCTTTTTGCCCAACCCCCGGGGAACAGAATATGATAATACCTGCATAAGTTCCCTGATCTTATTTCTTATATCATTAAGTCCCAGGTTTGTCCTCATCGCCCTCACGCCACAGGATATATCAAACCCCACACCGCCCGGGGATATTATGCCTTCTTCCATATCAAAGGCAGCGACTCCCCCTATAGGGAATCCATAGCCAAAATGAATATCCGGCATCGCAAAGGAAGCTTCCAGTATCCCGGGAAGAGTGGCCACATTTACTACCTGGTCGATAGTATTTTCACTCTTTGCATGTTCGAGGATTGTTTCGTCTGCAAATATTATTCCGGGAACCCTCATTCCCAGTGACTCATCCGTTTCAACTTCCCATTTATGATCACTTATTTTCTTTATATTATAATTTCTGTCACTCATTTATATTTGCTCATTTTTATTATATTTCTGTAATTCCGGCATATAATAATATTATATATCAAAAATAACCCTGCCCCACCATTTTTGACCATTATTTTTTACTTCGAGCTGGTGGTAAGTAGGTGCCTTTATTCCCGTCTTTATCTCATGTCTGTCACTATCAAAGTTTTCGCCTATTATTTCTGCTTCCAGTTTGTACCCCTGACCTGATCTTTTTACTGAACTTACCTTAAAAACTGCAAATACCATACTGGCGGTCTCAAAATGATAAATGATCTTTTCGAGCCATAGCACAAGAAGGTCCTCAAGATTATCATGACTGGTAATAATATTTACTTTTATTTTATCCCTTCTTATTACACTATCTATATCAATTATTATTGAAAACATCCCCATTGCAGCATTCTCAAATAATTTTTCAAGCTTATTACCGTAAAATTCTATACCGGTGTCAGAAAGGTGTTCTACCCTTTTAAACCCTGATTTCTGCAATTAAATGCACCTCTTTTTTTAAATCCCAGTTACTTAGTGATAATTATTATCATATTGAAGTATTCGTCCATAAGTTTAATTGAAATTAGCATTTATTTTGTTAAAATAAGACAGATTTATTTTATTATTTTTTTAAATATTAATATAGTCATAAAAATCAATATGGCTAAAAAGAATATCCGGGAGAAATAATGGCAACAAAAAAGCAATCATTATCAAAACCCAGTCTTGAGGGAGCGCTGAAACAGGGTAAATTTGCAGTCACTTGTGAAGTAGGACCTCCAAAGGGAGCTGAAACAGACGAGATCAAAGAATCTCTAACTTATTTAAAAGATGTCGCAGACGGAATAAATGTAACGGACCTGCAGAGTTCAGTTATGCGGCTGGGTTCTCTTACCACCAGCAGCATGCTTAAAGAAATGGGACTTGATCCTATATTCCAGATAACTTGCAGGGACAGGAATAGATTATCTATCCAGTCCGAACTTCTAAGCGCATATGTTATGGGTATTAGAAATGTACTTGCCCTGACGGGAGATCATACTACCATGGGTGATCATCCTGATGCCAGGCCGGTATTTGATATTGATTCAGTCCAGCTTCTCTGGACCATAAAAAGACTGGAAGAGGGTTTTGACCTTGCAGGCAATGAACTTACTGAGAAACCATCATTTTTTAAAGGTGCCGTTGTCAATCCCGGCGCAAACACTGAAGCAGCTTATGAACTTCAGATAATGAAACTTAAGAAAAAGATAGAGCAGGGAGCCCAATTTATCCAGACGCAGGCAATATTTGATGCAGAGGTTTTTAAGAAATTTATGGACAGGATGGAAAAGGAAAAAATAACAATACCTATCCTTGCAGGAATAATACTTTTAAAATCCGATAGAATGGCAAGTTTTATGAATAAGAATGTAGCTGGAGTTTTCGTTCCGGATCCCGTTATCGACAGGATGAAAAATACTGATAATAAGGTAGAGACATGCAAGGAGATCGCTTCTGAATTAATAGAGGATGTCAAACCCTATTGTGCAGGAATACATATCCAGGCATTAGGCTGGGAAAAACATATACCACCTATTCTTAAAGGTATTAATTAGATCTAAGCTAAAAAACTTTAAACTAGAAAGGTACTGCTTCATGAATAAATATACCGAAATTAAAAAATTTGAACCGAAACCGAAAAAATTCTTCCATCTGCTTGGTGTCTATAGGCCCTTATACTGGTTCGAGGAAAACCTGAAAAAATGCTTGTTTGACTGCAGGTCCTGCGGACAGTGCATACTTAGCACTACAGGATTTGTCTGCCCCATGAGATGCCCAAAGACTTTAAGGAATGGACCTTGCGGTGGAACCGAGAATGATATGTGTGAGGTAAATCCAAAGAAAAAATGCGTATGGAGTGAAATATATTATAGTAATAAGGATCTTAAAAGACTTGATCTTATCAGGTATTTCCAGATCCCGGTAAACCGTGAACTTGAAGAAACCTCATCTATCGTAAACTGGCTCGATATC
>JALHTA010000186.1 GCA_022865545.1 Actinomycetota bacterium
CCTCTTCTAACACAAAAGCCCGGCATTATACCGAGCTTTTTTATTTAAATGACTTTGATTTTCTTTCTGAAGGTAGGATCTACATTAATTGTGTTTTCCCTATTATCTATTAAATCTGGCTCTACATCTTCTAGATTTTTAAGGTATATGCCGGGCTTATCACCTCCGCTATTCGCCCCGAATCAGCCAAATACTGGTTTTTGTCCTACTGGTGAGCTTTTATTTTAACTTTTTTATTTTCAAATTCAATAGATTTAAATTATTATTTGTACTGGTACTGAATATTTTGTGTTCTTAAAAAACGAAAAAACATCCACCCGTAGAAACCATTAAAAAAATCGCGTAAGGATTGGAGATCCCGCCGGACTCGTTTTGGGGGGACCCTCATCTTGAGTAATACACCCCGACCAATACCTTATTTATATCTTAGGGGATCCAGATCAAATTCTTATGATTTTCTGAAGGCAAATCGTAAGAAGGTTAGCCTTTTATCATCTGTCGCATTATCAAAAAGGCAAATTGAAAAATAATTTGAGCTCAGAGAGCCAAGCTACTAGCTAAATTATTTACTGATGCGAAGTATTAGGGGGTAATCTCTAACTATTAGGTTTTTAATTATAAAGTTTCCGTTTTCATTGTTTGCTGTTATGGGTTGTTGAAAGTCTTTTAAGATATCGATACCCATCACATCTTGAGCGGTAAAGTCGTAAAAGGTCATGTTAACCTCCACGTCAGAATCCTCATCCACCGCAACGTCGTCCGTCCAAAGCGCTACCAGAGTTTCTCCATCTGGTAGAGAAAAGCTATAGCTTTTGATGTTTGTGTTATCACTTTGCACATTTATTTGTAGACTTGTTTGCTTTGCCCCAGCCATGACTGTGGAAAGATTTTGGATAATACAGTATGTAGGCACATTCTTAATTACATCTGGATCTGGTATAGATTCTATTAAATTATTAACCATTGTGAAACCCAGGCCCAGGTGCATTATTATCGCTCTAGCTGCATACTTTGCAGCGACAATATCTGTGTAGTAAAGCGGACCTTCGCTCTCGACGAAGGTACGCTGTTGGATTTCTTCTAAGGATAAAGCTCTGTTATAGATTGCAAGTTCATCGATGAGGCCGTTCATATACCAACCTTTTTCCCCAGCCCCTGAATCTGTTAAGGCAAGCGATAACATGCCTATAAGATTATCACCAGCAGGAGGCAAGGTACCAGACCAGTTCTTAGAATTTTTCAATACACCATTCCAATAAACCTTCATCGTTTTGCCGTCCCAAGTTCCAACATAATGAACCCATTCCCGAATAGGAGCAATCCCCTGGTCAATACATTGTTCAAAAGTATTATAATTTTCTTCTAACCAAAAGGCATTACTTCTAAAACTAATTACTCTCCCTGGATTGGGACTTGAAGAACCGAATACGGATAAATCTATAGCTTCTACATTATAATATACCCAAGCCTCGATAGTGAGTTGATTTACAAGATTTAAGGAAGGATCTGTTCCGACATCAACATAATCATTAATACCATCAAAGCTTAGGGCTCCATTAACTATTCCATTTGCCCAAGTCGCACCATAAATTGTTCCATCATTAGGACCAACTGAGTCATAGGCTATATTTCCGCTACCTTCATCAAACTTCCAGTAGGAAACCATTCCAGGTGGATTACTTTGTTCTGGTAAGGGGGTAGCTGTGCGCCATAGCATCCCAGTAGCCATATATTCTCCATTAAAGCCCCAGGATGCTGCATTATCTATAAAACTCTGGACATTGGAAGGATAGTCTCTCCAGTATAAAGGTTCTGGATCTCTCCAGTAGAAAGGATCTGTGTCTTGTGAATATTCTGTGAGTGGTGATTCTCCGTTTGAAAAGGGAGACCATGATACAGTATCTATCAAGGTTGCTATCTCGGACTGGAGCATTACCTGCAACTCCTGCCTGTCGCCTGCATAAAATTGTCCTCTTGCCGGCAATACAATCCTGGCCTCAGGATCTAGCTGTCGAATAATGGGTACTACCTGCTTTACCAAATTAATATAATCGCTCATAGTTACTGAACCTCTACCATCCAACTCACCAGGCCCAGTCCATATTTCATAATATTTAATGCGGCCCTTGAAGTGCTGAACCATGAAGTGTACGTAATCGATGAACCTGTCACAATCTTCTTGTGTATTGAACCACCCCTCGGGCTCTCTGTCACCCAGCACACCCCAACCTGGCACATCCAAGCCTGCACCTGCACTAAGTGTGAGCACAATGTTTACTCCATCATTGGACAAGCTTGTTATAAAGTCATCGCAGTCCTGGGGAATACTATATACTCCTGGAGTTCGTAATACTTCTTGCCAGTTTAGGGGGTTTGGCGACCAAAAGTTTGTCCGCACCCATTTATAGCCCAAATCTTGTATACCACGCAGCAAATCATTGTAGAGTTCTGTGTTGTTACCCCCTTCTACCCAATCCCAATTTCCAATATCGGCTCCAATGCGATTGTCTGCGAGTTCCTTAGATTGTTTGGGTTGGAAAGAAATTATAGGTTGTATATTCTCTGTCTGAAACCAATCAATTCCTGTTTCAACCACTTTTTCTTCAGATTCCTCAGCAGATGGCTCCTCAACGGCTGACTCTTCAACTGCAGCAGTTTCAACTACTTTATCAGTTTTATTTATTGGAAATTTAATAAATAAAGTGATAGCTGCTGCTATAATAATTACACCTATTACTCCAAATATAATGGCC
>JALHTA010000187.1 GCA_022865545.1 Actinomycetota bacterium
ACTTATACCGGAAAGGATATTATTTACCGGAAGCTTTCCTTCTGCGTCAAAACCCCCGCTTATAAGCATACCTTTAAGAGGCCCATTACCAGTGTTTTCCCGGTTGTTTATGGCTCTCTTGATGTATTTTTCTACAAGCTCCACAAGTTTTTTACTATCCCCAGCTTCAGACATGCCTTTTAGAAGTTCCCTGCGGCAATGCCGGCACATGAGCTGGCAGTCCTGGCCCGTTATACTTATATTCAGGAAGCTGCCGGGAGAATTGGTATAATAATCATTTATATAGACTTTTCCTCCAGGTACAGCAAAGGTAAGGACTTTTTTATCTTTACTCTCTTTATTATTAGAATGTATATTTCTGGTCATAGTCATACTTTTTTAAGAAAGCAGGCTTTCAAGCTGTTTTTTTATTGTCTCCCTGTCCCCGCTGTCAGGGACAAATGGATAGTTCCTGAAATCCTCAGAGGGTCTTTCATTTGCCAGGGGCCTATTGCAGGCCGCATACCGGTCATCTTCACCCGGGCAGCCTGAAGTCATGAATGCAAATCCTTCTTCAATAAGCTCATCAAGATCATAATCAAAACCATTTATTGAATCATTTCTATCATATTTTATAATATCAGGGCTTTGGCCCTTATGGTTTATAAGATAGGCAGCTATCTGTATCTTCCTGTATTTTAAGAGTTCGGGTGCCGGATGATCCTGAAGCATACTTCCACCCTCTGGATAGAATGAGAATAGATGTGTCTTTGCCCCTATAGTGTATGATCTATATATGGTATTCACCATCTCCCTGTCTGATTCTCCCAATCCGGCTATTAGGTGAACACCTGCCTTATATTTCCCGAAGACCTCTATTGCCCATTTCAGGACCTTCCAGTATTTATCCCATTTATGGGGACCTTCCACACCGCTGCCGCGGTATTTCTCAAAGAGCGCCGGGGTTGCCGCATCAAGCGCAACACCTATCATATCTGCTCCTGCTTCTTTAAACCTATAGAATACATCCTTTTTGTTTATAATAGTCGGCGAAATAAGGAGACTCACAGGCAGGTCGATCTTATCTTTTATTTTCTGAAGTATAGAAACAGTATCTTTTACTGCATCCTTATGTGTGACCATGGATATGCATATTCTCTGGAATGAGTGAGGATATGTGAGCGTTCTCTCAAGTATGTCAGCAAGCTTATAGGTGGGCCATTTTACCCTTATGAATGTCTTTTTTCCACCTGTAACGGGACGGTTTTTTGAAATGCCGCAGTATGCACACTTACCTATGCAGGGTTTATCATAGATAAGGAGAAGGTTTAATC
This sequence comes from Actinomycetota bacterium, assembly GCA_022865545.1. Classification (GTDB taxonomy): domain Bacteria; phylum Actinomycetota; class Humimicrobiia; order Humimicrobiales; family Humimicrobiaceae; genus M55B120. Next base: position 1,314 of record JALHTA010000187.1, read on the forward strand.
CTGTAAGCTTTACCCTATCCTTAAACCTGCCCTTTTCCATACCCAGGGAAAGAGCCGCTGCAAGGCTTGTTTGAATATATTCCGGACTATTCATCACTGGACCTTTCATGTGGTCAAATATTTTTTAGCATTGGCCTGTATTTTGACATCGTAAATACTATACCCTATACATATGCATTTCAAGAAAAAAAAGTATTTTACCGGTCCCGGCAGAAACTTTAATAACTAAAAAGATTTAATGAACTTGCATTATAGTTTTTAAATCTTTATTATTTATTGGACTATAACCAGAGGCATGACGATAATATCTAAAGAAGAATATCCTGGAGAAATCCTAAGAGGGGATTATTTTAAAACAATACTATGAAATAAAATTATGAGGAAATAAAAACGGGGGAGGATCAATATGGATGGATATGGGATCGCAAAAGAAAAATATAAAAAAATAGGTATTGATACTGAAAATGCGCTCAAACTTCTGGGATGTACACCGGTCTCAATACACTGCTGGCAGCTGGATGACTGCGGAGGTTTTGAGACAAGCGATGCAGCCCTGTCAGGAGGGGGAATACTTTCTACGGGATGTTATCCGGGAAAGGCCAGGAACCTGAAAGAGATGATGGATGATCTGGAGAAGGTTCTTTCACTTATACCCGGTAAGAAAAAAGTCAATATCCATGCGATATATGGGGATTTTCAGGGAAAGAAAGTCGGAAGGGCAGAGATAGGACCGGAGCATTTTGAAAGCTGGGTTAAATGGGCCAAAAAAAATGAAGTCGGACTTGATTTTAATCCATCACTTTTTTCACATCCTCTTGCAGAAAGCGGATATACTCTTGCTAATCAGGCAAAGGAGATCAGGGATTTTTGGATAGAACATGTTAAAAGATCCAGGGAGATCTCAAATCATATTGGTGAAGAGCTGGGTAATACCTGTATAAATAATATATGGATACCTGATGGCTCCAAAGACAATACCGTTACCAGGCTGGAACACCGCCAGATACTAAAAGACGCCCTTGATGAGATATTTGAAAAGGATTATCCGGAAGATAATATGATGGATGCTGTTGAAAGCAAGTTATTTGGGATAGGCCTCGAGTCCTATACTGTTGGTTCTAATGAATTTTATTTTAATTATGCAGTTCAAAAAGGAAAACTTATAACCCTTGATACCGGACATTTTCATCCGGCGGAACTGGTATCTGATAAGATATCTGCAGCACTGCCTTTTGTCAAAGGCATACTGCTCCACCTGAGCAGGGGTGTGAGATGGGACAGTGATCACGTAACAACACTTTCAGAGGAGATAGTAGCTATCATGCAGGAGATAGTCAGGGCCGGTGCCCTTGACCGGGTACATATAGGTACGGATTATTTTGATGGGTCAATAAACAGGGTAGGTGCGCTTGCCCTTGGTGCAAGGACCATTATGAAGGCTCTTCTTTTTGCACTTCTTGAGCCGACAGCCACACTCAGGAGTTATGAGATAAGCGAAAACTTCTTTGCAAGACTTGCACTTCTTGAGGACTTAAAAGTTGCTCCGGCAGGTGCGGTATGGGAAAAGTTCTGCATTGATCAGGGTGTTCCCGGGGATTTTAAATGGGCGCAGGATGTCCTGGATTATGAACGGGATGTTTTAAATAAGAGATAAGTAAAAGATGAAGAAGTTTTTCAGGGTTATAGATACTGGCTGCTTAAGTGCTGCAGAAAATATGGCACTTGATGAGGCCATGCTGGAGGCAAAGGCGGAAGGCCTTATACCTGATACTATAAGATTTTTAAGTTTTAAACCCCACGCAGCACTTGTGGGCCAGTTCCAGACGGTGGAAAAAGAAATAAGAAAAGACTATTGCCGTGAAAATGGAATAGACATCAATAGGCGAATTACCGGAGGAGGAGCCCTTTACTGGGGCACAAGCGATATAGGATGGGAAATATTTTCTGCCAGGGAAGGACGGTTCGGAGTATCTAAGGTAGAGGAATATTACAGGATCTTCTGCGGTGCGGTTGCAAGCGGACTGGGCAATTTTGGAGTTAATGCTTCTTTTAGGCCCAGGAATGATATAGAAGTAGGGGGGAGGAAGATCTCGGGTTCGGGCGGGACATCTTCAGGAGATGCATTCCTTTTCCAGGGCACACTGCTTGTTGATCTTAATATCGAGTTCATGCTCAGATCCTTAAGGGTGCCGGTAGAAAAACTAAACTATAGCGAAGTCAATTCACTGAAGGACAGGATAACATGGCTCTCAAGGGAAGCCGGCTATCTGCCGTCAAGAGATGAGATAATTGATGGATTGCTCAAGGGTTTTACCGGTTCACTGGATATCGGGGTCTACCGGAGTGAACTGACTGAAAAGGAAAAGAGCCTTGCCTCATCAAAACTCAAATATTTTGGCAGCAGGAAGCATGTCCATAAAATAAAAGACAAGAAAAGCCAGTACTACTTAAAATCCATTATAAAATCACACAAGAGTGTAATAAAGTGCTCCGCTAATATTGATATAAAACGGGGAATGCTTAAAAACCTGTATTTTACAGGTGATTTTTTTGTCTATCCCAAAAGGGCCATTTTCGATCTTGAGGCCAGGCTAAAAAATATCTCAATAAAGGACGGGTGTGCGGCCGGGGCAGTAATGGATTTTTTTAAAAGATACCCCCGGTCCATATCAGGCGTCACTCCGGAGGAACTTATAGAGGTCCTGGAAAGCTGCATTGCCAAGACGGGCCTGAAAAAATATGGCATTCCGTTAAAATATTTTAATGACATATATCTTATCCATAGCGGATTTTCTGATAAAAACAGGATCGACTTTCTGCTTCTTCCATACTGCGCTAAACTTCCTGAATGTGAGTTCCGCCACAGTCAGGGGTGCAGCTTCTGCGGGAAATGCAGCATAGGCGATGCTATAAAGCTTTCAAAAAAATACGGCATAGAGTATATGACTATAGTCAGTTATGAGCACCTTTACGAAACTCTTCTGGACCTTAAGAAAAAGGGAATAAAATATTATGCGGGATGCTGCTGCGAGGCATTCTATAATAAGCATAAGCAGGATTTTGAAAAAGTGGACCTTCCGGGAATACTGCTTAATATCGACAGCACCACATGTTATGATCTCGGGAAGGAAGAAGATGCCTACAGGGGGAAATTTGAGGGATTTACAAATATCAAACTTGACCTGGCCGAAAAAATATTTAAACTCATGACCTAGCTTTATCAATATATATATCTATTAAATTATTAAATAATACATAGTGAATTATTTTAGATAATTTAATAAAATACATATAATAATATTTTTATACTCAATATGTTAAGAAGAATAAAGAAATTCTATAGTAGAAGACCATTCAGAAATAAAGCGATGGTTTTGATAATCGTAAGTTTTCTTATACTATTTTTAGTAGTGGATTTTTATATATACGGGATGCATGCCAGAAACCTGGATGAAGTTTCCGCCAGATCTTTAGAACACTCCATTGACGAATATAACTATTTAAAAGAATCTGATATCAAGACATTGTCAGCTATTATGGAGGTGCTTCTTGAAGATAAAGAGATTAAAAGCATATACCTGGAGGGCGATAGGGAAAAGCTTTACGACCGTGTATCTCCATTTTATAAAAAAATAAAAGAG
>JALHTA010000188.1 GCA_022865545.1 Actinomycetota bacterium
GATTATCTTCCATTGACCTATACCTGTATGACCACAACACCAATAGTAACTACGATTCATGGGTTTTCATCTCCAAAAATCCTTCCGGTGTATAAAAAGTACAATAAGAAGACTTTTTATGTGGCCATTAGTATGGCAGATAAATGCCCGGAACTTGAGTACATTGCTACCATTCATCATGGCATAGACCTGCATCGATTCACTTTTCAACCTGATCACGGAAAATATTTACTTTTTTTCGGCCGCATACATCCTGAAAAAGGCACAAGAGAATGCATTGAAGTTGCCAGACAAACTGGGATGAAGTTAATTATAGCAGGTATCATTCAGGACCAGGACTACTTTGATTTACAAATTAAACCCTATTTGGATGACGACCGAATAATCTATGTGGGTAGCGTTGGTCCTGAAAAACGTGATGAACTTTTAGGTGGCGCATATGTCCTACTGCATCCCATAAGCTTCGATGAGCCTTTCGGGCTTTCTATAGTGGAGGCCATGGCTTGTGGAACACCTGTGATTGCTTTTAACCGGGGCAGTATGCCGGAAATCATTGCTAATGGTATCACAGGTTTTCTTGTTAATAATTTGGATGATATGGCTGAAGCGGTTGTCAAAACTAAACAACTTGACAGATTCCAATGCCGTAAATTGATCAAGGAACGGTTTAGCGTTGATCGTATGGTAAAAGACTATTTAAGAGTTTATGAAAAGATTATCAAGCAGAGAAAATGATAAAGAAAGCTTGGAGGATAATTATGGTAGGAAATAATGAACCAATTATAAAACGTTATGAGAAGAATCCTATATTGACTAAGCATGATGTTCCTTATCCAGTGGAGACGGTGCACAATGCTGGTGTAGTAAAGTATAATAGTAAATATATCATGTTATTTAGATCCCATTGCCGCAACGGTCGTTCGATAATCGGTCTTGCAGAAAGTGATGATGGACTAAATTTCAGGGTCAGGCCAGAACCATTTATAACTCCAGCGAATATTGAGCCCTTTGCTTCCTATGAGGAATATGGTGTGGAAGACCCCAGAATCTGCTTCATGGGTGGTGAATACCTTATTACCTATAGTGCATACTCCAAACATGGTGTGCGTGTGGTACTGGTAAAAACTAATGCTTTTGTAGGCCTTGAGCGTGTTTCGTTGATTACGCAGGCAGACTACCGCAATGTGGTCCTTTTCCCTGAAAAGGTTAATAACCGTTATGTTCGACTGGACCGCCCCCACTCAGAAATATCTCCCTGGTCTATCTGGATATCCTATTCTCCGGACCTGATTTATTGGGGAGATTCCAAAATTGTAATCAAGCCCATGGTTTACCACTGGGATGAAATGAAGGTGGGACCTGGAGCTACACCCGTCAAAACGAGTAAAGGTTGGTTAAACATTTATCATGGTGTTTTCAAAACCATGGATGGGTCCATCTATCGGCTTGGCGTGGCACTGCATGATCTTAAAGATCCTTCTAAGGTAATAGGCGTAGCAGATGATTGGATACTTCAACCGGAGGACCCCTGGGAAGTCAGCGGTTATGTTCATAATGTTGTTTTCTGTTGCGGGGCAGTAGCAGAAGATGACGGAACTATAAAGATTTATTGGGGGGGAGCAGATTCAGTCATGTGTGTTGGAACAGCATTAATCGCAGATCTTGTTGATTTGTGTCTCTCAAATCCTCGTTTATAATATATAAAAATGGATATGTAGGCATAGGTTCACCTCCGATAGAAACTCCAATCGGCTGACTCCTTATTTATCATTTTATTGAGCAAATCAAAAATAAGAAAATCTATCATGCAGGAGCGGCAATATTAGATAAAAATATTCCTTTAAAAGTTATCCATAGACTAAAAACCCCATTGTTTTCCCATGAAGAGAATTGGGAAAAAAGAGGTATCGTAAAAGATGTTGTATTTCCGATAGGTGCATTAATTGACAAAGGTAGACTTTATATCTATTATAGGGCAGCAGATAAACTGATAGGTTTAAAATATGTAAATTTAAAAGAATTACTAAAGGAATTAAAAAATAATTAAATATGTCTAAGAAAAATCCAATTGTACTCGTATCCAGCTATTACCCGCGTTTATGTGGTATAGCTACATTTTGCGAAGAAGCTCGCGAATTTATTAAAAAAGCAAATCCGGAAAGAGAAGTCCTGGTAATCAGCCATACTGATGGATCCGGAAAAGGTGTTTATCCGATTATTGACACTGCTAATCGTTTTTGGTGGAAACCGGTTGCAGAAAAAATTAAGAGATTAGAGCCTTATGTTGTTCACATAGAACATGAATACGGTTTATATGAACATATCGACGATAGAGGTATTGGAGACAGGAATCAGGGTTTTATAGAATTTTTAGGTTCTATTAATGAATTCCCCATAGTAGTAGAACCACATACTGTCCATGGGAGATTAAAGAATTTTGAAGAAAATTTTATTTATCAACTGTGTGAAGATTCCGATATAGTCTTGTTTAAAAGTCAGTATCAAAAATGGAGACTCAATTGGACTTTTACACAAATTAAATGGCAAATGCCCAAAAATATTATGATTGTGCCCCATGGAGCAAGAGTTGATAAAAATTGGAGTGAAACTGAGATTCCTAAACTAAAAGAGGAACTGGGTTTAAATAAGATCAAGCACTTAAGTAATAATCTGGTAGGTCTGGTAGGATGGATACAATCAAATAAAAGATGGGATATTTTAACGTCTATGTGGGAAGAAATAGTTAAGGAAATAAAAGTAAAAACTGGCGAGAATTGGGACTTACTTGCTGCAGGCACAATGAGAGATGAGAATCATTTAGATGATTATAATCATTATAAAAAAAGCCTGGAAATTTTAGAGAATAAAGGTGTCGCCCATTATCACGAATTCATTCCCAGGGGTGATATTTACTATAAAGTAATGGCAGTTTGTAATTTTATAGTGCTTCCCACTGTTGATGAAACTCAGTCAGGGACACTGGCAAGAATTATTTCTTTAAACAAACCTTATGTAACCACTGCACCACTAGAAGGTCTTACTGCACAAACCCTTGAAAGTGAAGGCGGACTGCTGTTTACTGATAGGAAAATGCTAAAAGAAAAAGTAATAAGGTTAGCATGTGATAAAGATTTAAGAAAAGAGCTTTCAGAAAATCTTAAGAAATATTTAAATGAAGTGGTTTCCTGGGAAATAATCGCTAAAAAATATAAAAAGGCCTATATACTTGCAAGGCTTCAAAAAATAAAAGGTGAAGAAATAAATTTGCCACCTGATTTCTAAATCATTTAGCAATTCCCAATCTCCTGGCAGCAAGATAAGCCATTAAAAAGCATATATTGGATTCGGCTCCCTGATTTAAATTTACACCTTCCGGATTTAATGCATCATAGCATGCGAAGTCTTCGTCTATAAGAATAACATTTTTTATATTATTACCCCAAAACCATTTATACCATTTTTCTGCCCAGTTTAAGTAGAAACTATCTTTTGTTGCATAGTATGCTTTTTCCAGACAGCAAACCATATATCCCGCATCAATTGGTTGTTGATCAAATAGTGCTTTGTTTTTACCTCTAAGATACCAGCCATTGTTTCCAATAGGAGAAGGAACA
>JALHTA010000189.1 GCA_022865545.1 Actinomycetota bacterium
AACGGGGCATCTTGTGCTGACTACGCTTCATACCAATGATGCGCCTTCAAGTCTTACAAGGCTGCTGGAGATGGGACTGGAGTCATATATGATATCATCTGCTGTAAAATGCATAGTCGCACAGAGGCTTGTAAGAAAGCTTTGTGAAAACTGCAAGAAGGAAATAGACATTTCCGGAATTCCTATTGACAAAGAGATAGCTCCAATACTGAAAGGTAAAAAAGTATTTGCCAAAGAAGGCTGCCCCAGATGCAATGATTCCGGCTATTTCGGTAGGATCGGTATTTTTTCGGTACTGGTGATATCCAAAAAGATCAGGGAGATGCTTCTTGAGAGAAAGAGTACAGACATGATCAAGGAAGCAGCCAGGAAAGAAGGGATGAGGACGCTGCTGGAAGCTGCAGCGGAAAAAATAGCAGCAGGTATTACTTCCCTTGATGAGATGTACCGCGTAGTGATGTAGCTTTAAATTATTATTTTATTATTTCAAATAATACGGATAGGTCCAGCTTCTTATTGATATGGTTAAAGATAATTTCGTTCACTTACATGTCCACAGCGAATATTCATTACTTGACGGTGCGACAAGGATAAAAGGACTGGTAGAAAAAGCAGCCAGTCTGGGGATGCCCGCAGTGGCTCTTACTGACCACGGAGTGATGTACGGGGTAGTCGAATTCTATAAAGCAGCAAAAAAAGCAGGCATAAAACCGATAATCGGATGCGAAGTCTATATGGCGCCAAAGAGCCGTTTTGAAAAGCAGGCGAGCAAGGGCAAAAGGGAGGACACTTCTTATCACCTGACTCTTTTAGCTGCAAATAATCAGGGGTATCAAAACCTGATGAGGCTTGCCAGTTTTGGTTTTCTTGAAGGTTTCTACTATAAACCAAGAATCGATATGGAATTGCTTGAAAAGTACCATGAGGGCCTTATCGCATTAAGCGGATGTATAGCGGGAGAAATACCCAAGCATATAATTTCGGGTAATGACGAAGCTGCGGACAGGACACTGGAGAGATTTACCGGTATTTTTGGAAAGGATAATTTCTATCTTGAACTACAGGATTCAGGAATACCCGAGCAAAAAATAGCTAATGATGGATTGATAAAGCTCTCAAAAAAATACGGCATACCGCTTGTAGCTACAAATGATGTCCATTATCTTGAAAAGGAAGATAATAGTTTTCACGATGTGCTGCTTTGTATTCAGACTGGATCGACTATCAATGAGACTGACAGATTAAAGTTTTCTACCGACCAGTATTACTTCAAGGATTTCCAGGAAATGTCCGGTCTTTTCCCTGAACAGGAAGATGCTATAAAAAACACACTCAAGATAGCTCAAAGGTGCAATACTGAATTGGAATTTGGAAGGGACCTCATACCTGCATTTAAGACACCCGGAGACATCAAACCCGAGAAATACCTGGAAGAGCTCTGCTTGGAGGGTGCAAAAGCAAGGTATGGAGGCATATCCAAAGAAGTAGAAGCAAGAATGGAAAAAGAGCTTGTTGTCATAGAGAAGATGGGATTTGCCCAGTATTTTCTTATTGTCTGGGATTTTGTACATTTTGCAAAAGAAAATGGAATAAGAGTCGGACCGGGAAGGGGCTCTGCTGCAGGCAGCATAGTCTCATATTGTCTGGGAATAACTGATATTGATCCTCTTGAACATGGCCTGCTTTTTGAAAGATTCTTGAATGAGGAACGTCGGAGCATGCCCGATATAGATATTGACTTTTGTTATGAGAAGAGGAGTCAGGTAATAAGGTATGTTACTGAAAAATATGGGGAAAAAAGAGTTGCACAGCTGATCACATTTGGAACGATGGCTGCAAGGCAGGCAATAAGGGATGCTGGAAGGGTAATGGAAGTCACTTATGCTGAAGTCGATAGAATTGCCAAGATGATCCCGATGGAATTAAATGTTACCATAAAGAACTCTCTCAAGATGGCTCCTGAACTCAAAGAAGTATATGATAATGATTACAGGATGAAAGAAGTCATAGATATGGCGATATCGCTTGAAGGAATTGCCCGCCAGGACTCAATACATGCTGCCGGTGTAGTCATATCCGCAGAGGATCTCTATAACTATACGCCAATACAGCGGGAAGGCGACAGTGATATAGTAACACAGTATAAGATGGAGGATGTCCAGGATATAGGGCTACTCAAAATGGACTTTTTGGGTCTAAGGACCCTTTCACTTATTGATAAAGCACTGTTTTTAATCAAAAAAACTATAAATATTGATATAGATATCAATAAGGTTGCTCCTGATGATAAGAAGACATACAAAATGCTTTCCGATGGCGACTGCCTGGGAGTATTCCAGCTCGAAAGCTCCGGCATGAGGGAGCTGGTTGTTAATTTAAAGCCGGATAAATTCAAGGATCTTGTTGCACTGCTTGCGCTTTACAGGCCGGGACCACTTCAAAGTGGGATGGTAAATGATTTCGTAGAGAGTAAGAATGGAAGAAAAAAAATAAAATATCCCCACCCAAGCCTAAAACCCATACTTGAAGATACTTATGGGATAATACTTTATCAGGAACAAGTAATGGGCATTGCTTCTGAGCTTGCAGGTTTTTCAATGTCTGAAGCTGATATACTTAGAGGGGCCATTAGTAAAAAGAAAAGAAAGCTCCTCTCAGAACAGAAACATAAGTTTATTGATGGCGCTAAAAGCAGGGGAATAGATGAAGAAATATCGACAAATATATTTGAACTTGTAAACCATTTTGCTGAATATGGTTTTAATAAATCCCATAGTGCGGCATATGCCATGATATCCTATCAGACAGCATACCTTAAGGCTAATTTTCCGGTACAGTTTATGGCTGCTATTTTAAGCATTAGAATGGGCAATCAGGATAAGGTAGCGCAATATGTGCACGATACAAGAAGAATGGGAATAACCGTGCTGCCCCCTGATATCAATGAAAGTTTTTCCGATTTTACAGTAGTTGAAGATTCAATACGTTTCGGGTTGTCTGCGATAAAAAATGTCGGTACAAATGTAATAGAGAGTATTGAAAAGGAAAGGAAAAACAATGGAAAATTCACTGATTTCATTGATTTCTGTGAAAGGGTAGAGACTACAGTGTTAAACAGGAAGACGCTTGAAAGCCTTATTAAAAGCGGTACTTTTGACTCCCTGGATCAGAGCAGAAAATTTCTTTTTGAGAATTTTGAAAAGATCACTGAAGAAATCTTAAAAGTCAGGAAAGAAAGGGATAAAGGTCAGTTCTCATTATTTGACAATGATGTTGGGCAGCAGGAAAAAATGATGTTTAACGGGATAATGAATAAAAAGAATCAGAAGGAAGAATATCAGCCAAAGCAGTTATTAAATTTTGAAAAAGAAATGCTGGGACTGTATATATCTGGTCATCCACTGTCAGAATATGAGAATATCCTAAAAGGACTGACTCCAATATCTAAGCTACTGGATATAGAGGACAAAGCCACTGTCACTATTGGTGGAATAATAACCAATATCAAGAATATATACACAAAGAGGGATCAGCAGATGTGTTTTATAGATTTTGAAGATATTGAAAATAATCTTGAAGTAATTGTTTTTCCTACAGTACTTGAAAAATACAGGGAATTTATAGTTGAAGACAGAATAATAAAAATGAAGGGTAAGATTGATAAAAAAGAAGACCAGATAAAGCTGTTGGCAAATGAATTTTCTGAGTTAAAAAAAGATGATCCAGGTGATACTGGGATAGAAAGAAAGATCACTGAAACTGAAAATAAGATTATTTTCAGAATAAGAAAAAAGGATATGGACATTGAATTAATCAACCATTTTTACAAAGTTTTAAAAGATAATCCAGGTAAATGTATGGTAGAATTTAAAGTAGTAAATGAAAATGATCATAAGCCGGAGAGAACATACTGTCTTCCGGAGGATTTTAAAGTAAAACCCGGGGACAAACTTTTTAGTGAGATAAAAAAAGATTTCGCCGGGAAAGTCTTCAGTGAATAGTTTGATCACTATGCTAAAGTGGTAAAGTAGGAGGATCATAAATGAAAGATTTAAATTTTGCAGTTATCGGGGCCGGACATGGAGGAAAAGCTCTGGCTGCACACCTGGCTATAAAGGGCTTTTCAGTAAATCTGTATAACCGTACACTATCTAGAATAAAACCAATAATAAAGATGAAGGGTATAGAGCTTGAAGGCGAGATTATAGGTTTTGGGCGCCTGGGTTGTATTACTGATGATATGGAAAAAGCAATAAACGGTATAGATATAATAATGATAGTAGTGCCTGCAAATGGCCATTCACCTATTGCTGAGAGATGTGCTCCATTTCTAAAAAAAGGCCAGATAGTAGTACTAAATCCCGGGAGGACCTGTGGTGCCCTTGAGTTTTTGCAGACATTAAGGGAAAACAATAATCATGAGGATGTCATTATTGCAGAGGCTCAGACTTTTATATATGCAAGTAGGGGAATGGGTCCGGCTACAGCAAAAATATTCAGGATAAAACAGGCCATACCAGTTGCAGCTATCCCATCAGAAAAAACGGATGAAGTTGTGAGCAAACTTAATATGGCATTTCCTGAATTTATTTCTGCATCTGATGTGATCGAGACAAGCTTTAATAATATGGGTGCCGTGTTTCATCCCTCTATCACGATCCTGAACGCATCCAGGATCGAGTCAACACTTGGAAATTTTCAGTTTTATATAGAGGGAGTCACACGATCTATAGCCAGTATTCTTGAAGTCGTAGACCAGGAGAGAGTAGATGTGGCTTGTGCTCTTGAATGTGAGAGTATTTATACTGCAATAGACTGGCTCTCAATGGCTTATAATGTAGTTGAAGACAGCTTGTTTGACGCTATTCACAGTAATCCCGGATATGTTGGGATAATGGCTCCCCGCACAACAAATGTACGCTATATTACAGAAGATGTACCAATGAGCCTTGTACCGATATCGGAGTTTGGCCGGCATCTTGGTGTCAGTACACCCGTAATAGATTCACTCATACATATTGCTGATTCAATATTTAAAAAAGATTTCAGAAAAATGGGAAGGAACCTGGCAAGTCTTGGTGTGGATGGCCTGAACCTCAAGCAGACAAGGGAAGTATTAATAAACGGAAAGAGATGAGGATCGTTTCATGAAGAAAATACTTGGAGCATGCATAGGCAGTTGTGTGCATGTAGCAGGAATACTTAATTTTTTAAATATTGCAAAAAGATCAGGTTATAGTACAAGATTTTCAGGATCCGCCCTTGATATAGATATAATTTTAAAAGAAATCGATGATTACAAACCGGATATCGTTGCAGTCAGCTACAGGCTTTCACCTGAAAGCGTTATGCCTGTCTTTAAGGAATTAGAGGAAAAAATAGTCAAAAGAGGAAATGGCAATGGCATAGAATTAATACTTGGTACGACAAAGCCAGTTGCGGATATTGCTATTAAGATGGGGATCTTTTCCCGGGTCTTTACCGGTGAGGAAACATTGGAAGAAGTAGAAAGGTATCTGACCGGAGAAAAAATAAAGGAAAGCTCCAGTATCCCACCCCAGACTCTTTTAAAGAGGGTAGAGGACAAAAGTCCATATCCTATTATAAGACATCATTTCGGAAGGCCCACCCTTGATGAGACACTGGAAGGTATAAGGGAAATATCAGAAAGTGGACTCCTTGATGTATTATCAATCGGACCTGACCAGAATACTCAGGAGTTTTTCTTCCACCCTGAAAAAATGGATCCCAGGCAGGATGGGGCGGGAGGAGTACCGTTAAGGACTTCAAAAGATTTTAAAAAGCTATACGATGCTTCGAGGACTGGAAATCACCCTCTTTTAAGGTGTTATAGCGGTACGAATGATATTATCAGGATGGCAGAGATACTTGTAGATAATATCAATAATGCCTGGTGTGCAGTTCCATTGTTTTGGTACAATGAGCTTGATAATAGGAGTGGAAGGGGGCTTAAGCAGGCTATAGCTGAAAATCAGTCTTTAATGAAGTGGCATGGCTCGAAAAATATACCTGTAGAAGTAAATGAGTCCCATCACTGGAGTCTCAGATATGCACCGGACACTATAGCTGTTGCTGCAGCATTTCTAGCTGCGTATAATGCAAAGAAAATGGGAGTAAAGACATATGTCTCGCAATATATGTTCAATACACCGCCAGAGACATCTTTTAGTATGGATCTTGCAAAAATGCTTGCAAAAACCGAACTTATCGAGTCCCTGCATGATGATGATTTTACTTCGATAAGGGAGACAAGGGCCGGTCTCTTCAGTTACCCTGCTGATTTTGATGGAGGGAAGGGGCAGCTGGCATCTTCAACACTTTTGCAGATGCAGTTAGAACCCCAGATAGTACATATCGTAGGATACTGTGAGGCAGATCATGCTGCAAGACCCGACGATATCATAGAAAGCGTAAAGATCGCAAACAGGGTAATAGAGAATTGTATATATGGATGCCCCGACATGAAGTCAGATAACAGAGTTATTAAACGGAAAAATGAGCTTACAAGAGATGCAAAAGCGATATTAAATAAAATAAAAGAACTTGACCGTGGCAATATTTCTGAGGATCCTTTGGTGGATCCGGCAGTACTTGCGGAGGCTGTAGCTACCGGGATATTGGATGCTCCACATCTATGTGGAGTCAAAGCTGCAAAAGGTACTATTATGACTATGTTTAAAGATGGTAAGAACATAGCCGTTAACAGGGACCTGAAACCTATAACGGAAATGGAAAGACTCGGAAGTCTTGGCATATAGGAGCCTGTCCTAAAACTGGTCTCAGGCTTGCAGGCTGATATTTTTAAATAGATCAAGCCAAGATCCAGTTATCGGACAGGCTCCCGGGTTTTACTTTTTTATTTTTTTGTAATAATATTCATACCTTATATATTTTTAGGTTGGTTTTTATGTTTGAATCAAAAGAAAATACAAATGTCAGATTACCATTTGGCCTGAGGGATATTTTCCCTTTTGAATCCAGTGAAAGGAATGCGATCAAAAGGATAATAAGTAGCCAGTTTCGGAGGTGGGGATATGGCGAAGTAAAGACCCCGGTTATGGAATATACTGAAAATATCTCAATAGGAGTCGGTAAAGACTGGAAAGATAAACTAATAAATTTTATAGATGCTGACGGAAGTCTTATTTCATTAAGGGCGGACATGACGATCCCAATCGCAAGACTTGCAGGGATGAGGATAAAAAAGGACCAGGTACCTGCGAGATTTTGTTATTTTTCCGATGTTTTCCGTCAATCCGGTGCACAGATAGGCGATAAGAGAGTGTACTCCCAGGCAGGTCTTGAGTTTATAGGTTCGAAAAACCAGATAAATGCAGATGCAGAAGTTCTTATAGTGCTTATAAGGATCATGCATGACCTGGGATTATCAGAGTTCAAGCTGGGTCTTGGCCATATCGGCTTTATTGATGGTTTGTCTGATTGGTTTGGATTTGATGAAATACAAAAAGAGAGACTGAAGAAAAAAATAGTATTAAAGGATTTTGTAGGGATTGAAAATGATCTTAATGCTATTGATAAAAAAAAGACTGGTTTATTTATGGATCTCCTGCAACCGGAGAATAATATTGAAAAGATATCCGATGCAGTAAAAAAGATAGACACGAAGAGTGTATCGGATGTATTTAAATATCTTAAAAAATTAACAGCATTACTGGAAGAACAGGATTGCGGTAAATGTATTTTATTTGATTTTAGCATCATAAGGGATTTTGATTATTATACAGGACTTCTTTTCGAGGTATACAGCCCAAAGATCACTGAAATAATAGGGAGTGGCGGAAGGTATGACGGTCTGATAAGAAAATTTGGGCTGGATGTGCCTGCTACGGGTTTTGCTATTGATATAGATCTTGTGCATAGTGCGATTGGAGATGCTGACCTGATAAAAGATTTTAAGGTATTGCTTGCTGCCAGCGGATGCGGCTGTTCATTAAAAGATGCTATAAGGTTTGCTGACAGCTTAAGAAAAAAGAAAGTTAATGTCGAAATTTTATTTGACGATATTGACGATGAAGAAAAAATCGCCAGGGAAAAAAACTGCAAAATTTTGATAAAACCCCTGAAGGATCTTTCAGAATTCGACTTGATAGATCTTGAAAGCGGAAGATCCGGCCGTTACGATTTAAAAACATTTATAGAAGAGCTTAAAGGATGGAAAAAGAATTAAAAATCGCGATTCCAAAGGGCTATCTTTTTGGTGAATGTACAGATCTGCTGGAAAAAGCAGGTTATGACATAGCTCCACTTGAGAGTAAGGACCGGAAGCTCGTGGTCTATTCAAAAGTAGACTCGATAAAGTATATTATTTCAAGACCTATGGATGTACCTGTGTATGTCGAGCATGGAGCATGTGATATCGGTTTTGCCGGCAAAGATGTCATTGCAGAAAAAGAGAGTAAAGTATATGAGCTTCTGGATCTGAAGAATGGAATGTGCAGATTGGTCCTTGCAACTAAAAAGGACGAGACAGAGAAAGTAAAAAAACATTATCAACATTTTGGATCAGTAAAGGTTGCAACAAGCTATCCTACTATAGCCAGGAAATATTTTGACTCAAAAGGGATGCAGGCTGAGATAATCAAACTGCATGGTTCAGTCGAGCTGGCTCCGATACTTGGCATAGCTGAAGAAATACTTGATATAACTTCTACCGGTAAGACTATAAAGGATAATAATCTTGTAGAAATGGAAAACATCATGATCTCTACTACAAGACTTATTGCAAATATAGCAAGTTACAAGCTAAAATATTCCCAGATCAGTAAATTACTTGATAATATAAGAAAAATATTATGACCGCGGGGTCCAAGAAATGAAAAGAAAAGCTAAGATAGAGAGAAAGACCAGTGAAACATCCATAGTGCTTGAATTAGATCTGGACGGAAATGGCAATACCGGTATTAATACATCTATACCATATCTCAATCATGTTCTTGAAAGTTTTGCAAGGCATGGCAGGTTCGACCTATTGCTGAAAGCTTCGGGAGATACAGAAATCGAAAACCACCATCTTGTAGAAGATATTGGAATATGTCTCGGTAAGGCAATAGCAAAATGCCTGGAGAATAAAAAGGGGATAAAAAGATTCGCATGTATTGTGGTCCCGATGGATGAAGCTGAAATATCCATTTCCCTTGATATTGGCGGAAGACCATATCTTTCATACAGGGTAGACATGGAATATGAAAATCTTGAAGGGGGAATGGAGACCTCTATTATGGAGGATTTTTTCCGTGCACTTGTCAGCAATAGTTTTATTAACTTGCATATAACCAAGAATACAGGCATAGCTTCACATCATATAATAGAAGCCATGTTTAAGGCTTTTGGCCTTACATTAAAAGATGCAAGCAGACTAACAGATAGTGATTTTATACCTTCAACTAAAGGTTCAATCTAGGAGTCTGTCCGGGATTTGGGCTCAGGCTCCTGAGTAATGGCCGAAGATATTCAATTATTGCTTATTAGATAGATAACTCTTTTAATCTAAAGGTCCGTCGGTGCTTATAAACAGATATAAATGTCAGGCAGGAAAAATGTATATAGCGATTATTGATTATGGGATGGGAAATATTAAAAGTGTTGAGAACTCTTTTAAAAAAGCAGGTGCCAGAATAGAAGTAACAAGTGATCCGGAAAAGATCAGGGATGCATCCGCTGTCATACTTCCAGGGGTAGGGGCATATAGGGATGCATTCAATAATCTTGAAGAAAAGGATCTGATAAAGCCGATTTATGAAAGTATTGAAAAAAAACCTTTTCTTGGAATATGCCTGGGGATGCAGCTTCTTTTTGAATACAGCACCGAAGATGGTAAAAACAAGGGACTCGGGGTATTTAAGGGATTTGTAAGCAGGATACCTCCCGGTGTAAAAATACCTCATATGGGGTGGAACCAGATAGAGATAAAGAAAAAAAGCAAAATGCTAAAGGATATTAAACAGGGAGAAAACTTCTATTTTGTTCATTCTTACCATGTGATACCGGAAGATAAAAGTATTGTCAGCAGTATTACAGATCATGGTACCAGTATTGTTGCGAGTATAGAGCAAGATAATATATTCGGATTTCAATTCCACCCGGAAAAGAGCAGCACATGCGGACAACAGCTTATAAGGAATTTTATAAACCTGGTAGAAGGAAATAGATGATAATAATACCCGCAATAGATATAATCGGGGGTCAATGTGTAAGACTTACAAAAGGGGACTTTGAGTCAAAGAAAAAATATTTTGATGATCCCCTGGAAGTCGCTGCCATGTGGAAAGAAAAGGGAGCAAACTGGATACATATTATAGATCTTGATGGAGCCAGGACAGGTAAAGTCGTCAATCTCCTGGCTGCTGCAGAGATAAGGAAAAGATTAAAAGTAAAGGTCCAATACGGAGGCGGGATAAGGGATGACGAGACTTTAGGACTTGTGCTTTCAAGCGGAATAGACAGGGCAATACTTGGAACAAGAGCAATAGAGGATCCGGAATTTTTAAAAGAGAGCTACCAGAAGTATGGCGATAGGATAATATTAAGCCTTGATTATGGACAGGATGAAAAGGTTTATAAACATGGCTGGCAAGAGGAATCTTCAAAAAAGATATCAGATTTTTTTAAAGAGCTGGAAAAACTTGGTATTAAAGAGATAATAATAACCGATATACCCAGAGACGGTACGCTCGAAGGAACCAATACCGGTTTTTTAAAGAACCTTGTGTCCTCTACCAGTATAAGATTTATTATAGCTGGCGGTATAGGGAATATTGAAGATATAAGGAGATTAAAAAATATTGAAGATATGGGTGTCAGCGGAGTTATTATAGGAAAGGCATTATATGAGGGTGACACACCTATTGATTTAACTAAAGCCATTGAGATAGGATTAAGATAATTGATTACAAAAAGGATAATACCCTGTCTTGATGTTGACAGAGGCAGGGTTGTAAAAGGAATAAGCTTCGTTGATATCAGGGATGCAGGAGATCCTGTAGAATTAGCCTCATTCTATGACACCCAGGGTGCCGATGAAGTAGTTTTCCTGGATATTACAGCTTCTCATGAGAAAAGAAAGACCGTAGTAGAGCTTGCAAGCAAAACTGCTGAAAAAGTATTTATACCCTATACCATAGGTGGAGGTATCAAAAATATTGACGATATAAGGGAGGTACTTAAAAAAGGTGCTGATAAGATATCCATAAATACCCAGGCTTTTACTGATCCTTCACTAATCGGAAGGGGAGCAAAGATCTTTGGAAGCCAATGCATGGTAGTTGCAATCGATGCTAAAAAAAGGAGCAGGGATTTCTGGGAAGTCTATCTGCATGGTGGAAGAACACCCACGGGAAAAGATGCAGTATGGTGGGCAAAAGAAGCAGAAAGGCTTGGTGCGGGAGAGATACTTCTTACAAGTATGGATAAAGACGGTACAAAGGACGGTTACGATATTGAGCTTACGCGCGCAGTCTCTGAAGCCGTCAATATTCCTGTTATAGCTTCAGGCGGGGCCGGAAAACTGGAACACTTAAGGGATGTTATTAAATATGCTGATGCTGATGCAGTGCTGGTCGCCTCGATCTTTCACTACGGAAAATATACTATACGAGAGGCTAAAGAATATTTAAAGAGTGAAGGGATCAATGTCAGATTGTGATAGTGTAATAAATATAATTAAAATATATGAAGGCTCTGATATGAAAAAAAATGTGAAACTAATACCTGCGATAATACAGGATTTCAAAACAAAAGAAGTACTTATGCTGGCCTATATGGATATCATATCCTTGAAAAAAAGTATTTCAGATGGTAAAACCTGGTTCTGGAGCCGGTCAAAAAACAGGTTGTGGAACAAGGGAGAGACATCCGGTAATATTCAGGAAATAAAAGAGATAAGGTATGACTGTGATAATGATTCATTGCTTATACAAGTAAAACAGACTGGTCCGGCCTGCCATACAGGTAAGAGGAGCTGCTTCTACAGGGTTCTCGAGGATCCGGGAGTAGATATTGATTTTGAAAAAAACTCTAAAGGATCAGAGGATGAAGCGGTTCTTCAAGAACTCTATGCTGTGATAATGGAGAGGATCTTGGAGAAGAAGGAAGATTCTTATACCTATTCTCTTCATAAAAAAGGTCTTGAAGAGATCATGAAAAAAATAGGTGAAGAAGCAATAGAGGTCATAATTGCTTCAAAGCATCAGGACAAAAAAGACATAATATATGAGACAGGAGATCTAATATATCACCTTCTTGTATTACTGGTGGAAAAGAAGATAATGCTCGAAGAGATATTTGATGAGTTAAGGTCCAGAAGAAAGTAGGAGATATTTGTGGTAGAAAAGAGAAGGATCGCTGTGATCACAAGTGGTGGAGATGCAAGTGGCATGAATGCTACCATAAGGGCAGTCACCAGATATGCGATCTACAAAGAACTTGAAGTATATGGTTTTTATGAGGGTTACAAGGGACTTATCGGTAATAGTTTTAAGGTCTTAGACCTGTCTTTGGTTGGTGGAATAATAGACCGGGGCGGGACATTTCTATATTCTGCCAGGTCTGAAAGATTCAGGTGCAGTGATGGTCAGAAAGAAGCAATTGAAAGTCTTAAGAAAAATAAGATCGAGGGTCTCATAGTGATAGGCGGGGATGGGTCGTTTAAGGGTGCACATGACCTCCATAAGCGGGGGATCCAGGTAGTCGGGATCCCGGCAACAATAGATAATGATATACCAGGCACGGACTATAGTATTGGTTTTGATTCGGCATTAAATGTCATTATAGACCTTATCTCAAAAATCAGGGATACTGCCTACTCTCATGACCGGATATTTGTTATCGAAGTCATGGGAAGAAATTCAGGACTTATTGCCATAAATACCGGACTGGCCTGTGGAGCTGATTTTATCCTGGTCCCCGAGCGAAAGGTCGACCTTATATCCATTGCAAATGATATAAAAGAAAACAGGAAGGACAAACGGCATACTCTTATTGTAGTGGCAGAAGGAGCAGCCAGGGCAAGCGAGGTAGCATCTTCGATCAAGCTCCTGGTCGGCAGGGAAGTAAGGATCTCGGTCCTGGGGCACATACAAAGAGGCGGTTCTCCCTCAGCTCTTGACAGGATACTTGCAGCCGAGTTCGGAAGAAAAGCCGTCGATCTATTGCTTGCAAATGAAAGCGACTGCATGGTCGGGATAAAAGCAATGAAAATAATTACCCGTAAATTTGAGGATATTTTTGAAATGAACAAGGAGATAGACCAGGAGCTTTTTGATCTGGCACATATCCTGTCAACTTAAGGAAATATTTAGTAAAAGGAAGATCATATGTTTAAAGGAATATATACTGCCATCGTCACTCCATTCAATGAGGATGGAAGTCTGGATATCAGAGGTCTGGAAGATTTAATAGAATTTCAAATAGAAAATAATATTTCCGGAATTGTCCCTGTAGGGACGACCGGTGAGAGCCCCACTCTTTCGGTAGAGGAACACATAAAAGTTGTAGAGCATACATGCAGGACCGTAAACAGAAGGGTGAAAGTCATTGCTGGAACTGGTTCAAATAATACTGAAGAAGCAATTGAGTTAACCCGTTTAGCAAAAGCATCTGGAGCAGACGCTACACTTCAGGTA
>JALHTA010000190.1 GCA_022865545.1 Actinomycetota bacterium
CTGGAGAAGCTTATGGGATTGGTTGATGGTTTTATGAGGAGTAGTTTGTGGGAGAGGATAGAGGGGGCATCAAAGAAGTATTTTGAGGTTCCTTTTGCATTGGAGGATAGTGAGGGTGACGGTAGCGATGGAAGTGATGGCAGCATTGTGTATGGGGTGATCGATCTTGTGTTTGAGGAAGAGGATGGATGGGTCATAGTGGATTACAAGACTGATGATTTTGAGGGGGACCAAGAGAGGAAGAGAGTGTATCAGAAGCAGGTTGATATGTATGGGAAGTGTTGGGAGAGGATTAGTGGTGAGAGGGTTAAGGAGAGGGTGCTTTTTAGATTATCATAAGATTTAGAATAAGTTACTTTTTAGTTGGTACATAACTCGGCAACCGGCATAATTATTAAAATCTTTACGAAATATTTTATTTTATGCAGGTTATGAAGCGTCTTTTTTTATTTGAAGATAAATTAAGAAATAATTGATATATTTGCTCATTTTAACTTGATATAATTATTAATTGTGCGAGTGGATAGTAGTATAATGAATTAGATAAATATAAAGATCTCACGAGAGGGATAAAAATGAGAACTTTATCGAACCGTAAAGAGTATTTTAAAAAAATAGTACTTCGGCAAGTATTAAAATTTATTTTTGCCCGTTCAAAGAAAAGCATAATTAAAATTATTACTTTCATGGGGTTTGTAGCCCCTAAGAAAGATAAAAATTTTTATAAATCAATAAAAAATAAACTTTCAGAAGGTAATGAAGGTGAAACCGGATTCAAACTTTACCAATTCTACAGGCGGATTTTAGTAGAGTCTAATTCAAATTTTAGTGATAAATTCCTTACTAATCTTTTGGTTCAGGGTATCTTTTTAAATCTAAAGAAAAAAGAATTAGCAAAGAAAGAAGGTTTCCATATTCCTGCTACTGTTCTAATAAGTCCAACAATGAGGTGCAATCTTTCCTGTATCGGCTGTTATGCTGGCAATTATACAAGAAGTGATGATTTAGGATTTGAAGTAATTGATAGGATAATACAGGAAGGAAAAGAAGCAGGAATATCTTTTTTTACTATTTTGGGAGGTGAGCCTTTTATAAGAGATGATATGTTTCGTATTTATAGAAAACATAGTGATGTCGAATTTTCAGTTTTTACAAATGGAACCTTAATAGATAATAAAATAGCAGAAAAATTGGTCGAGCTGGGAAATATATTTCCTACATTAAGCATCGAAGGTTTTGAAGAGGAAACTGATCAGAGAAGAGGAAAAGGAATATATAAAAAAGTATTAATGGCAATGGATATTTTAAAAAAACATAATATCCCATTCGGCTGTTCAGCAACTGTGACTAGAAAAAATATTAAAATTGCATCCAGTGATAAATTTATTGATATGATAATTGAGAAAGGTGCTGAAATCTTATGGTATTTTCTATATATGCCAATCGGTAAAAATCCTGATCTGTCTCTGATGCCAACTCCGGATGAGCGTCTTTATCTTAAAGAAAGAGGAGGATATATAAGAGAAAACAAACCTTTATTTGTTATTGATTTTTGGAATGACGCTCCTTATGTCGGCGGTTGTATTGCTGCCCGGGATTATATCCACATCAACCACAAAGGTGATGTTGAGCCATGCATATTTACTCACTTTGCTCAGGTAAATATTAAAAATACTTCTTTGAAGGAAGCAATAAACTGTCAGTTTTTTAAAGAGATCAGAAAAAGACAGCCATTTTCTGATAATCTTTATGTTCCCTGCATGCTAATCGATCATCCTGAAGTCTCACGTGAGCTTTATAAGAATTGTGATATTTATTCTACTCATGATGGAGCTGAATGCTTATTTTCAGATATTTCTGGAGAGCTGGATGAATACTCAAAAGGTGTTAACAGTGTCTATGCAGATGTTTGGGAAAAAGAAAAAGAGTATTTTTGTAAAAAAGAAGCTCTTCAAAAAAAGGTGATGGATGAATAGCAATGTCATTATCTGAAGGAAAAGGACTTTCCTAATGTTTTCCTTTCAGAAATAAAAGGCTTCTTGAGTCTAGCTCTTTATCAAAACCTAAACCAAATAGGAGTAAATCAAATGAAAAAATATCTAACCTTACTATTAATAATAGTATTTGCTGCTTCCTTACTATTTATGGGAATTAGTTGTGGAAATGGAGGAGCACCCGCAGTAGAAGAGGAAGAAGTTACTGAAGTAAATTCAGAAACAGATCATGAGGTAATTATTGAAAATTTCGCTTTTAATCCTTCAGATTTAACTATAAAAGTTGGTGATACTGTAACTTGGACAAATAATGACGGAGCTGCCCATACTGTAAAAATGGATACTTTTGAATCAGATAACCTGTCTAAAGGTGATAGTTTTAGTTTTACCTTCAGTGATGCCGGTGCCTTTGAATTCATTTGTGGAGTTCATCCATCTATGAAGGGAAAGATCATAGTAGAATAAAAAATTACTGAAATTCAGTAATGATTTTAAGAAGCAGATAGTAGAGTCAATTGTATCGGGTACAGCCACACAGGCAGAGATGGCAAGAGAGTACAGAATATCACCGGTACTGATAAACAAGTGGAAAAAAGACTATAAGACCGGTAAGTTCTTTGAAAGTGTAGACTCATATGATATGGCAAAGCAAGAGCTAAGAATAAGGGAGCTTGAGAGGCTAC
>JALHTA010000191.1 GCA_022865545.1 Actinomycetota bacterium
CAACAGCAAGATATATTCCTTTTTGCTTTAGCGAGTTTTTACAACGTGAAAACGATGTCTTGCCTACTACCACGTCAAAAATAATATCATAGGTCTCACCATTTTTTGTAAAATCCTCTTTGGTATAATCAATGACCTTGTCGGCTCCCAGAGATTTCACCAATTCTAAGTTCTTTGTACTGCACACTCCAGTAACTTCTGCTCCAAAGTGTTTGCTAAGCTGTACTGCAGCTGTACCTACACTTCCGGAAGCTCCATTTATAAGGACTCTTTGTCCTTTCTTAATATTTCCCTTATCTCTAAGGAAATACAATGCGGTCAGTGCTCCGAAAGGAATGGCAGCAGCTTCCTCAAAGCTCATATTAACTGGTTTTATTTCAAGAACCCCTTCCTCTGGCATACATTTATACTCGGCATAAGCACCAGAGTTATTACCATCAATTCCAAAAATCTGGTCACCTTTCTTAAACAGTTTTACATCTTTACCCACTGCTTCAATTTCTCCAGCCAACACAGATCCTAATATGGCATTTTTTGGTTTCCCAAACCCCATCATTGATCGTGCCAGAAGTCCTAATCCGGGAGGGACAAGTGTAAAACCACGGGCATTCAAATCCCCTGCTGTTACTGCTGTAGCGTATACCTTTATTAATATCTCATTGTCTTTTGGAACAGGTTTTTCTATCTCTTTGAGCTGAAGAACATCTGGTGGTCCGTATTTTTCATATACGATCGCTTTCATTTGGGTACCCTTCCTTATAATGCTTTATATACATGTAAATAGAAAATAACTTATTCATCGCAATTTTATATATAGGATTGGAATTATAACCAGTATAGCGATATTAACCAGAAAACCACTTATAGTATAAATATGCCAGTAGGAGATCATAAAAATAATAGCAATACTTGCAGAAATAAGAGTAAGTATAAAGGAAAATTTATTAAGGGCACCTGTAGCCAGAATATTACTACCTGCAATAATAAAACATACTAATATAATAAAAGATATTATTATTGCAATTACTCTTATTCGGTACTCAGAGACATTAATAGAACTTAGTATTTTTGAACCTACTCTCCTACTCCAAAATTTACCCATTCCAGAGCCAAGTGTATTTGAGGTTGGGTCTAACATGATACCATAGGCTAACCCATGTAAAATAAGAAATATACCGATTAAATTCTTTAGCCAGATACTCATCAGAACCTCATTTATGCAGATAAAAGTTTATCCATTTTAATATAGTATAAGTATATTAGAATATTTTTTTTAAGGTTTCCAGATTAATTTGAAAATTTATTGAGTAAGAGCACTACTGGCTGGTCAGGTAGGATTCTAACCAGATTTTAAAGTAATTAACAAATTAAAATATTTCAAGAAGTAATTGCTAAAAAATTTTTTTTATTGTACTTTTATTAAAATATTTCATTTTCATATAATTTTTTTATAAAAAACTTAAAATCTCTAATTTTATCTAATACTAATACGGATCAAGCAATAGTGCAGCCTGATAAATTTGATTAATTATTATAAAAACAGATGAAGGGAGGTTAGTAATGATAAAAAAAATAGCTATATTTCTTCTCCTGCCTATAGTAGTTATCTTTTCTTTAATGTTCTTATTCCCAGCGTATCTATTTGCCGCTCCTACAGAATTCAATGGTCACTACTATGAGGTTATATACACCCCTGAGCTAGGTGGCAAAACCTGGACAGAGGCAAAGAATGCTGCTGAGGCCCTTACTTATAATGATGGCTCAGTAATCTATTCAGGTTACCTGGTAACCATTACTTCTCCAGAGGAGCAAGATTTTATTATAACGCTGCTACAAAATCTAAATTACTCTTGTTGGATTGGGGCATATCAAGAACCAAGCCAGGGAGATGGACCGGCAGATGGTTGGTACTGG
>JALHTA010000192.1 GCA_022865545.1 Actinomycetota bacterium
CTGTCTATTATTGTTTATTTTACGAACTGGTTCGGAGCATATGATGGCAGGCTCTGGGGACTTGGCACGATTTTTTGGTTTTGGTTATCAATTGGTGTAGTCATTATTCATCAATTCTTTGTCTGGTTTGTTTGGCGGACAGAGCTGCATCTCAAATTAATAAGCAAGTGGTTCGGTAAAAGAGCATTTTTAATCTGGACAATATTATTTATGATTTTGTTCATCTTTCGTTTTGTGTTTGTTTTTATGCTTGGCTATGCCAATCGCGGCACCTGGAATATAAGTCCGGTTTTAGGCTGGGTGCTGACAGCTATGATCATGATACCAGCAATTTATACTTTTTATTCTGTAAAAAAATATTTTACTTTAAACCGGGCATTAGGTATTGATCATTTTAATCCTTCATATCGACAAATTGGTTTGGTGCGTAAAGGGATTTTTAAATATACCTCAAATGCTATGTATATTTTTGGCGTCATGATAATCTGGACCCCCGCTTTAATATTTGCATCCAAAGCCGCACTTATCTCTGCTTTATTCAATCATACATACCTATGGGTGCATTATTATACTTTGGAGCTACCTGATATGAAAAGGATTTATTTTAATAAATGATGGTCCGCCAGGGGTAGATTCTGCATAAATACCAAATAATTATAGAATTATATAATTGCAGCTTATATAATTAGCTTATACTAATAAATCAAGTTTTATTTTTTTAATATACTCTGGAGGATATTTGCACAAAAAGACTATAGTCATTCCTACATATTGGAGCCCTGCTGAGAGATCAAACCTACAAGAAGATAAAGTATTTGACCATCCCACCCCCCTTGATCAGGAAGGGACGCTTGGAAGAATCTTAAAAAGTATGAGCGTACTAAACAGAAATGATTTTTCACTAGTGCTGATCGTAGTAGCAACAATAAGTAGTATTGAGAAAGAAGTATTAGACAGGGTCAAAGAGATCTGCAGACCTTTTAAAGAAAAGATCGATATAAGCCTTATCCATCAAGACAATTTGAATAAAATAAGGAAAAGACTTATTGATGATGACGTACCCCATGATGCCTGCGCCTTAATAAATCTTGATAATTACTCTTCGGTAAGGAATATGTGTTCTCTTGCAGGAATTCTTAATGGCAGCGAGCTAGTCATCTTTATTGATGATGATGAAGTCTTTACAGATAGTAAGTTTATAGATAAAGCAGTAAAGTTTGTGGGCACAGAGGTCAGGGGAGAAAAGATACTGGCTGTAGCTGGCTTTTATCTTAATGGTGATGGGAAATATAAGCTAGATGAAACCAGCGTACCTTTATGGAAGAAAAAGAACTGGAACAATGTGTTTGCGATGAACAAAGCTTTTGACCAGATAATTAGTAAGAGTCCCAGACTAAAACCGACCCCCTTTGTTTTTGGTGGAAATATGGTAATTCATAGGGAACTACTGGCAAATGTACCTTTTGATCCCAAGATATCCAGGGGCGAGGATATTGACTTCCTTATAAATACCCGGATAAGTGGTGTAAGATTCTGGCTGGATAATACTCTTTCCATAATGCACCTTCCGCCATCTAAAAAAAATCCGCAATGGCTAAGTTTCAGGGAAGATATTAAAAGATTCTTATATGAGAATAAAAAGGTATCGGACCACAGCTGCTTAAACGGAGTAAGCAAGGATGAGTTGATGCCTTATCCCGGTCTTTTTTTAGGAGATGATCTGGAGGAAAAAATACTTGCGGCCAATAAGCTTCTTTACAATGATTATAAGGAAGCTGGAGACAGGCCTGGTATGGAGAAATGCAATATCAATGAAGAAATAGTCAAGACAGAAGGCTTTAAAGCTATAGACACTAAAAAATGGCTCTCAAAGCTCAAATCTAATTGGAAGGTTCTGACCTATGTTTCTGCAGGAATCGGCATACCAGAATAAACCCTTTTGTTTGATTGAATTTTATCCTATTTCTATTATAATATATTTCTTAATGTTTAAAGGCGCTACTGCGTGCTGTAAAGGGAGGATTTTTGAGCTATAAGATCAAGAGCAATAAAAAGATAGATAATAACAAGGCAAAATTGGAATTAGAAGTATCCAATAGTTATTATAAAAAGCAGATAGGCAATGCCTATAAAGAGATAGCTAAAAAAGCAAATATACCTGGTTTTAGAAAAGGCAAGATACCACATCAGGTCATTGATTCTAATTTTGGAAAGCCATATGTCCTGCAGGAAGCTGCGAGCCGTTCCATATCAGAGCTTTATCCGGAAATAATAGATGAGACAGGTTATAAGCCTATCGACTATCCTAAAATCAATATAACCTTAATGGAAGAGGATAAATCACTCGGGTTTGAAGCTGAGATCGAGCTCGAACCGGAGATAAGACTTCCAAAATACAGGGGAATAAAAGTAAATGCCTCTCCAGCAGGAGTAAGCGATGAGGAGCTTCAGCAGCAGATAGATAATATAAGGAAAAATTATGCGACTCTTGAGCCAGTTGAAGACGACAAAGTTGCTACCGAAGGAGATTTTGTAACCATAGATTTTAACGGCAAGATAGAGGGTAAGGAATTTGAAGGGGGAAGTGCACAAGATTATTCACTGGAACTGGGTTCAAAGACCCTTTTCCCTGAATTTGAGACCAGCATTGCTGGGATGAAAAAAGGTGAAAAGAAGCAGATATCGCTTTTGCTTCCTGAAAATATCGAGAAAAGGGATATTACAGGCAAAAAAGCTGATTTTGATATACTTGTCAAAGAGATCAAGAAGAGAGTACTTCCGGAACTTGATAAAGAGTTCATAAAAAACCTTGGGGAATATGAGGAAGTTGAAGATTTTACAAGTGAGTTCAGGCAGAGACTTGAGGAACAGAAAAAAGGTCAAAGGCAATCCCAGGTAATAGGCCAGATAATCGATCATATTGCAAAAAATATGAAAGATGAGATCCCTGCCCCGATGGTTGAAAGCCGTGTAGGGAGGATAGAATCAGAAGTCAATGAAGGTCTAAGTAAGCAGAAAATGAGCAAACAGAATTATATGAATGCCTTAAATATTACTGAAGAGAAATTCAATTCCGAGATAAGGGAAAGAGCTGAGAGAGAAGTGAAGGAATATCTTATATTTGCTGCGCTGGAAAAGAGTGAAGCTTCAAATATCAAAGCTACAGCGGAAGAGATAGCAAAGGAAAAGGAAGACGTACTCTCAAGATATAATAAAGATGAAGAGAAAAAGAAAATATCAGAATACTTCGAGAAGCCCGAAGCAGAGATTCAGATAAGTGAGACAGTAAGAAGGAAGAAGCTTCTGAGTCAGCTTGAGCGGAATGTAAAAGTTATTGAAGAAGCACCAAAAGCTGATAAGATCGATGATAAGAAAAAGATCTGGACCCCGGAGGAAGAAAAGGCTAAAAAAGAAAAGGAAACCCTCTGGACCCCGGATTCAAAAGAACCAAAAAATGAAGACAAAATAGAGGATGATGATAAAAATGAATGAGAGAATCACAGGTAATTACCTTATCCCTATGGTCGTAGAACAGACCAGTAGAGGCGAAAGGTCATATGACATCTATTCCAGGCTGTTAAAGGAAAGGATAATCTTTTTAGGTTCACCCATAGATGATAATGCCGCAAACCTTATAATGGCACAGATGCTTCATCTGGAAGCAGAGGATCCTGAGAAAGATATCCAGCTGTATATTAATAGTCCCGGTGGAGTAGTTACAGCGGCCATGGCAGTTTATGATACCATGCAATTTATTAAATCACCTGTATCTACCATATGCATCGGCCAGGCTGCAAGTGCTGCTGCGGTACTACTGCTTGCAGGTGAAAATAAGAAGAGATTTTCACTTCCGAATTCAAGAGTGATGCTGCATCAGCCTTCAGGAGGAGTCTCGGGTACGACCATAGATGTGGAGATCCACGCCAAGGAGATGGTCAGGATAAGACAGCTCCTTAATGAAGTGATAGCAAAACATACCGGTCAGGAGATCGGTAAAGTCGAAAAGGATACCGAAAGAGACTTTATTCTTGACGCAAAAGAAGCAAAAAAATACGGTATAATCGATGAGGTAATATATAAAAAATAATATATTACCGGTCAAAATTAATAAAAGATAGAGATTAATGGGAGAGTGCATTTAACTTGTCCAATGAAGAAAAGAATAAGGATGATTTTTTAAAATGTTCTTTTTGCGGAAAGTCCCAGAAACAGGTAAAAAAACTTATTGCAGGACCTGAAGTATATGTATGTAATGAGTGCGTAGACCTGTGTAATGAGATAATTGATGAAGAACTTAAGGAAGATAAGGAATTGAGCTTTGAGAATCTTCCGAAACCAAAAGAGATATATGATATCTTAAATGAATATGTGGTAGGACAACAGATGGCAAAAAAGGTCCTTTCTGTAGCAGTATATAATCATTATAAAAGAGTAAGGTATGTGGATAGCGTCCAGAAAGATGATATAGAACTCCAAAAGAGTAATATTTTGCTTTTAGGCCCAACTGGCTGCGGTAAGACATTACTGGCCCAAACGCTAGCCAGAATATTAAATGTCCCATTCTGCATTGCCGATGCTACTTCACTTACAGAGGCTGGCTATGTAGGAGAGGATGTTGAAAATATACTCCTAAAACTTATCCAGGCTGCTGACTTTGATATCAAGAAGGCTGAGACAGGAATAATCTACCTTGATGAGATAGATAAGATCAGCAGGAAATCAGATAATCCGTCAATAACGAGGGATGTATCCGGGGAAGGCGTACAACAGGCATTGCTGAAAATACTTGAAGGTACAGATGCAAATGTACCCCCACAGGGCGGAAGAAAACACCCTCACCAGGATTTTATGCAGATAAATACCGCCAATATTTTATTTATTTGCGGAGGCTCTTTTGGTGGGCTTGACAGCATTATCGAGACAAGGCTGAATCGGAAAAGCATAGGATTCATATCGGAAAAGATCCCTTCAAAATCTGAAAGGATCGATACGCTTCTACCTAATGTAATGCCTGAAGACCTCCTAAAATACGGTTTGATACCAGAACTTATCGGAAGACTTCCGGTTATTTCCACCCTGGCAAATCTTAGCAAAGAGGATCTTATAACTATACTTGTAGAACCAAAGAACTCACTTATAAAGCAGTATAAAAAGATGTTTAAGATGGATGATGTGGATCTGGAATTTTCTGATAATTCCCTGTTAGCCATAGCTGATAAGGCATTAAAGCTCGGTACCGGAGCCAGAGGACTGCGGGCCATAATGGAAGAAATAATGCTGGGAATAATGTTTGAGATACCAGATAGAAAAGATATAAAGAAATGTACCATCACAAGGGAAGTAGTAGAAAATAAAATAGAACCGAAATTATTTATTGATTCAGAAGGAAGCAAATACCTAAAGGGTGAAGAAAAGTCTGCTTGATATGGTTGATAAAATCGAAGGCAAATATGATCCATTAAGCTTTGAAAATGAAATATACGGTTTCTGGCAGAAAAAAAATTATTTTCATGCAGAACCGGATCAGTCAAAGACTCCTTTCAGCATGGTCATCCCGCCTCCCAATGTGACCGGCTTTCTACATGTTGGGCATGCTCTTAATAATACACTTCAGGACGTAATCATCAGATATAGCAGGATGAAGGGCCTTAATACTATATGGATCCCTGGTACCGATCATGCAGGCATCGCAACACAGAATGTTGTAGAGAAATCCCTTGTAGTGAAGGGTACTGACAGACATAGCCTGGGCAGGGAGAAGTTTATTGAGGAAGTATGGAAATGGAAAGATAAATATGGAAGCAGAATAATATCCCAGTTAAAAGCCCTTGGATGTTCCTGTGACTGGGACCGCCAGAGGTTTACCTTCGATGATGACTATGTTAATTCCGTTACTACTGAGTTTATATCCCTTTATAATGAGGGACTTATATACCGTGGAAATTATATGACAAACTGGTGTCCGAGATGCCGTACTGCAATATCTGATATTGAAGTGGAACATCTAGAAAGAAGCGGAGATCTGTGGGATATAAAGTATCCCCTTATAGATCCTGCAACTGGAAAACCCAGCAATGAAGAATATATAATAGTATCCACTACAAGGCCCGAGACAATGCTTGGCGATACTGCGGTTGCGGTAAATCCAGGGGACAGCAGATATACAAAGCTAAAAGGGCGACTGGTCTTTCTTCCCCTGATGGAGAGGATCATTCCCATAGTAGAAGATGATTATGTTGATATGGAGTTTGGAAGCGGAGCAGTAAAGGTCACTCCTGCCCATGATCCAAATGATTTTGAGATAGGCAAAAGGCATGATCTCGAAGAGATAAATATAATGGATGAGGACGCAGTGCTCAACTCCAATGCGGGCCAGTATGCAGGTATGGACCGGTATGAGGCCAGAAAAAAGGTACTGGAAGACCTCAAGTCAGGCGGATATTATCTGGGTAAGAAGGACCACACTTCATCTGCAGGTATATGTTCCAGGTGTGATACGATTGTAGAGCCAAGAGTTTCCATGCAGTGGTTTGTAGCGATGAAAAAACTTGCCGCTCCTGCTACCAGAGCTGTAAGGGATGGCAGGGTAAAAATAATTCCCCGTAAATGGGAAAAAATATATTTTGAATGGATGGAGAATATCAGGGACTGGTGTATTTCCAGGCAGTTGTGGTGGGGGCATAGAATACCTGTATGGTATTGCGGTTCATGTGGTGAGATGATAGTAAGCACCAGTGAACCGGAAAAGTGCAGTAAATGCGGGAGTACCGACCTTTCACAGGATGAAGATGTACTGGATACATGGTTTAGCTCATGCCTTTGGCCTTTTGCAACCATGGGATGGCCGGAAAAGACCAAAGATCTTGAGCATTTTTTCCCGACAAGTGTACTTATAACAGCTCATGATATCATATTTTTCTGGGTGGCCAGGATGATCATGATGGCACTTCATTTTATGGATGATGTACCTTTTAAGCAGGTATTTATAAATCCTCTTGTAAATGATTCCACCGGGCAGAAGATGAGTAAATCAAAGGGCAATGCCGTGGATCCAATGGTAATAATTGATAAAAATGGTGCTGATGTATTAAGGTTCACATTGACTTCTCTCACTACACCAGGAAGAAACCTTCTGCTTGGAGATGAAAAGATCGATGGGACAAGGAATTTTGCCAATAAGATCTGGAATGCATCCAAGTTTGTGATCTCTGCAATCGGAGATACCGGGCAGGACAAGACAGAAAGCCGGTCTGCCGAAAAAGATATCCAGGCTAAGAGTATTCAGGACATGGATCTTAATCTTTGGGACAGGTGGATCATATCACGCCTGAATTCTACTATAGAAGATGTAGAAAAAAACCTTTCAAAATTTAATTTTTCCGGGGCATCCAGGTCCTTATATAATTTCTTCTGGAGTGAATTCTGCGATTGGTATCTTGAGTCTTCAAAGGTGAGACTTTATGACTCCTCGAATGAAAAGGACAGGGGAGTATGTCAGTTTGTCCTGTGGTTTGTGCTTGAGAAATACCTCAAAACCATGCATCCTTTTATGCCTCATATAACTGAAAGGATATGGCAGGCTATCCCGCATCAGGGTGAAAGCATAATGATAGGGAAGTACCCGCAGTCTGATAAAGCATTTACCAGTAAAGAAACCGAAAATGCCATTTCCCCGGTTTTTGACATCATAAGTGAAGTCAGGAAGATTAGATCCGAACTGAAGATAAACCCGGGCAGCAAAGTGAATATATGTCTGGATATTAAAGAAGATGATATAAGCAAGACAGTATCCGCCAGTACCAAGTATATATGCAGCCTTGCCAGGGTGGACAAGATAAAGTTCGGGGATGCTGGGGACGGGAAAGGATATATAAAGACTACTACAGGAAGTACTGATATCTATATATATATACTTGACGCTGTAGACATAGACATTGAAATAAAAAGAATCTCAGACGAGATGGCTAAAATAGATGCCGGGATGGCTGGCAGCAAGAAAAAACTTGAGAACCCTCAATTCATAAAGAAGGCTCCGCAAGAGATAATCACCAAAGAAAAAGACAAATTGATGCAAGCCGTGCAGGTAAATACAGTGCTGGCCGAGCAGCTTGAGAAGATGAAGAATATTAAAAAGTAGATAATAAAAAGGATATTTATGAATTTTAGCCAGGTCAGTAAATATCTTGATGATGCTCTCATATTCGGTATAAAACCATCTCTTATCAGGATCAATAAAATCTTGAAGCTGATGGGTGATCCCCATAAAGATAAAGATTTCATACATATTGTGGGAACCAATGGAAAGACCTCTACCACTGTAATGCTTGCTGAGATACTTAAGGGACAAGGTTTCAAGTCTGCTTATCATATATCGCCTCATATAAGCAGTTATGCAGAAAGAATATGGATAGACGGATCTGATATGACAGAGGAGAAATTTGCAGATACCTTTGGCCAGATATATCCATATATTGAGGAAGTCAATAGCCTTGACCTGGGGGGTCCCATAACACAATTCGAGATAATAACTGCTATGGCATTTGTGGCTGCCGCAAATAACGGCATAGAAGTCATGGTATTGGAAGCAGGAATGGGCGGCAGATGGGATGCTACAAATGCTGCTGATGCAAAAGTTGCGGGACTTACCAGCGTAAGTCTTGAACACACACAGATCCTTGGAAGTACAATTCCGGAGATAGCTGCTGAAAAGGTTGAAGTCATAAAAAAGGGATCACGGGCCGCGACTATTTCTAATGATCACGCGGTCCTTGATATTATAGAAAAAAAAGCTTCAAGCATGGAAGCGGACCTATATCTCTATGGAAGGGATTTCAGCATAAGCTCCAGGGAGTCCATGGGCTTGTCGGGCTGGAAAATTGGACTGAAGGCAATATTTGGTAAATACAGCGGTATTGAGATCCCCCTTATCGGTGATTACCAGCCACTAAACCTCTCACTTGCCATAGTACTTGCAGAGCTTTATATGGATACAATAAATAAAAAGCTTGATGGCGGCCTTTTAAATGGCAGCCTGGCCGGTATATACATAAAGGGAAGACTGGAGATGATCAAAAAGGATCCGTTTGTATTTTCTGATGTCTCTCATAATCCGGAAGGTATGGATAAATTTTCTAAGGTAATGGAAAAATATTTCAAAACAAAGAAAAAGACAATAATATTTGCAGTTCTTGCAGATAAGGATTATGGGGTCATGATAAGAAAAGTCCTGGGAGCCGCAGACAGGCTAATTCTCACATCAAGCCATACCGGGCGGAGTCTTTCTGTGGCTAAACTTCAGCAGAAGACAGCAGAAATAATGGAAAAGAGTTCAAGTGATATTAAGATGCCGACGGAAGTTTATGCTATGGACAGTGTGGAAAATTCTTTAAATTATGCATTAAAAATTTCTGGTACAAATGATATTATATGCATTACTGGTTCACCGACCAATCTGATGGGCCTGGATAAGATCATTTGATATTATCTGGATCATTTAAGCAAGCAGAGGAACTGGAAATGCTAGAAAATGATAAAATGATTTTGTTTTAATAAAATTATATTTTTAATTGGAGGATAGATGGATCTTTTTGGATACGTAGATAATGTTCTAAATTTTTTCAGATTGCCCATATGGCGTTATCTGATCTATGGAGCAATATTTATACTGATAGTCATATGGCTGGCTTTTGTATACTGGACATTCAGGGATGCAAAGCTCAGGAATACATCTCTGGTGGCTGCAGTTTTTTGGGCACTAGTCGTATTGGTATTTAACTTTCTTGGCCTAATAATATATTTGATACTCAGGCCGCCGGAATATATAGAAGACGTGCTTGAGAGAGATCTTGAGATAAAAAGGATGCAGCTACTATTGGATTCAGACCTTTCCAGCTGTCCTTCTTGCGGTAATGAGGTTAAACATGATTTCATGATCTGTCCCTATTGCCGTAAAAAATTAAAAAATACATGTATTTCTTGCAAGAAGCCTCTGGAATTTAACTGGAAAGTTTGTCCATATTGTAAGACGGCCCAGTAGAAATTATAGGAACTATACTTTATTTAACTGGATAGAGAGTGAGGAGTTTTGAGCGGATGTGAAAATTGCAGCGGGAGCTGCGGACATAATATAAATAATGTGGGTATTGAGAGAAGTTTGATAATAATAAAACCTGACGGGCTGCAGGCCAGGGTCGCGGGAAAGATAATATCAAAGTTTGAAGATGCCGGCTTTACTATTGAGAATATGAAGTTGACAAAAATTGATGAGGAACTTGCCTCGGCACATTATAAGGATCATATTAAAAAGGATTTTTTCGGGCCGCTTCTTAGATACATAACTTCCGGTCCGGTCATCATAATGGTAATAAGTGGTGAGGATACCATAAATAGGGCCCGGAATTTGATGGGACCGACTGATTCCAGGAAAGCGCCAAAGGGTACGATCAGGGGGGATTTTGGAAAAGATATTACAATAAATGTAATACATGGCTCTGATTCTACTGAAAGTGCAAAAAGAGAGATCGGATTATTTTTTAGTGGTCCGGACCAGTAGGTAAGCAGGGACCATAGTTTTATTATTAAGATATTTTTTATATAAAGACAGGTATTAAATTATGGCAAAAAGAAGAGGAAAGATAGTATTTTTCATTACCTTTTTCGGGGGAGTGTTAGGGGCGATCCTGGGGCATGTCCTTGCTGATACCATTCCGATACTTGATAGAGGGTTAAAGGTAGGCACCGATTCATTAAACCTTAACCTTTATCTCATAGACATCAGTTTTGGGATACATATAAATATTACTCTTGGTGCCATAATAGGATTGCTTATTGCATTTTTACTTGCAGATGTTGGAACAAGAAGAAGGTCTTAGGACCAAAATAGTACTTGCATCTGCTTCTCCCAGGAGGAAGCAGATCTTTGAAGCAATGGGTCTTGATTTCGATATCATAAGTCCTGTGGACTGTGATGAAGAGAATAGCGGGGATCCTTTTGATATTGTGTACCGCAATAGTATTTCCAAGGCCAAAAATGTTTTTGGAGGGCAGGATTTAAGGAAACTTAAGGCGATCCACAGCCGAGAGGACTTCAGGTTTTTAATCTCAAGTTTTGATACAATAGTATCAATAGAAGGCAGGGTACTTGGAAAACCTTCTGGTCCCGGAGAGGGATATGAGTATAT
This sequence comes from Actinomycetota bacterium, assembly GCA_022865545.1. Taxonomy (GTDB): domain Bacteria; phylum Actinomycetota; class Humimicrobiia; order Humimicrobiales; family Humimicrobiaceae; genus M55B120. The sequence continues at coordinate 11,181 of JALHTA010000192.1, forward strand.
AAGCCTGCTTTCTGGCAGGACCCACAGAGTAATAAGTGGAGCATGTGTCCTGGACAGCAGTACGGGAAAATACGAATACAAAAGCAGCACCACACAAGTAGATTTTAGGAAATTATCTGAAAGTGAGATAAGAAATTATATCTCACATAATGATGTAGGAGATAAGGCAGGAGGATATAATATAAATGGTCCCGGCCTGGTACTTGTGGAAAAGATAAATGGATGTTTTTATAATGTAGCCGGGGTACCGGTTTATGAGTATATAGGACTATTGGAAAAGTTTAATTATAAAATATTGTAGAAGTCTAAGGAGTAGCAGATGTTCGACTTTTTTTTGAATGTGATCGGCAGGGATATGGGTATCGATCTGGGTACAGCAAATACCCTGGTATATGTGAAGAGCAAGGGTATCGTCCTGGAGGAGCCTTCAATCGTAGCTATAGATAAGAACAAGAAAAGGATACTGGCTGTTGGTACGGAAGCTAAAAGAATGGTCGGACGTACCCCTGGAAATATCATAGCGGTAAGACCACTTAAGGACGGCGTCATCGCAGATTTTGAGACAACTGAAAAAATGCTCAGGTATTTTATCCAGACGGTGCATAAAAATGTTGCTTTTGCAAGGCCCCGTATCGTGATCTGTGTTCCATCGGGCATCACACCTGTTGAGAAAAAAGCAGTAATTGAAGCAACGGAGCAGGCGGGAGCCCGTGCAGCATATATCATAGAGGAGCCTCTTGCGGCAGCGATAGGTGCAAATCTTCCAATTGATGAACCGACGGGAAGCATGATCGTAGACATCGGCGGCGGTACCTCAGAAGTTGCTGTAATATCTCTGGGGGGGATAGTAGTCAGCCAGTCACTCCGTATAGGCGGCGATGAGATGGATGAAGCAATTGTCTATTATCTCAAGAAGGATCACAATCTACTTGTGGGTGAGAGAACATCAGAGCGTGTAAAAATGGAAATAGGGTCTGCATTTCCACTTGAGAATGAAGAAAAGATGGAAATAAATGGAAGGGACCTGGTCACAGGACTTCCCAAGACTATAATAATCACAAGTCAACAGATAAGAAAAGCTCTTGAAAAACCGGTCGCGGACATCGTCAATTCGATAGTTGAGGTGCTTGACGGCACCCCGCCTGAGCTTTCTTCTGACATTATGAAAAGGGGCATAGTCCTTGCGGGCGGAGGTTCATTGCTTAAAGGGCTTTCAGAAAGAATAAGCCGTGAAACACACGTTCCGGTATATATGGCAGAGGATCCGCTTGCAGCAGTTGCAATAGGAGCCGGAAAATGTGTAGAAGATTTTGCAACCTTAAAAAAATATTTACGTTTCTCAGCTCAGTAAACAGGAGATCCAAGATCAGAGACAAATTTTAAAATATTTTTATAAATCGTGATAAATAATAGAAGATTCAGAAATATCATTGTTCTAATCGTTCTTGTTTTTCTTTGCCTGGTCATAATCACTATAAGTTTTAGGGGTTCCGATGTCACAGAAAGGATAAAAGCAAGGACACTGGATGTTTTTGAACCTGTTCAGGGAAAGATATCTTCCTTCTTCGGTCCTATTACCGGATTTTTTTATTCAATAGGCGAATATATAGGGCTGCGGCAAAAATACCTTGTTCTGGAAGAAGAAAATGCCAGCCTTCTGGCAAGTTATGCAGAGAGAACAAGTATAAAGATCGAAAACGATGCCTTAAGAAAACTGCTGGACCTTGATATAAGAGAGGATAATGAGACTGTAGCCGTAAAAGTAATAGGTTTTTACAGTAATCAATGGCAGTCCGAAGTCATAATAAATGCAGGGACAAGTAATGGAGTGCTTGAAGGCATGGGAGCTGTGGGCACAAATGGATTATGCGGTATAGTGATAACAGCCGGCAATAAAAGCTCAAGTATCAGGCTCCTGGCCGATCCTCAGAGCAGTCTTGGCGCAAGGATACTTTCATCAAGGAAACTTGGCCTTATAGAAGGGAGCCAGGACGGGACGATCTATCTGAATTATATATCAACAGACGAGCAAGTCTATAAAGGTGATATTATCGTGACATCTGAATACGGCCAGTACCTGCCACCCGATATTTTGATAGGCCGCGTAAAGGAGGTCTACCGTATCTCAGGCAGTCCTTATCTCGAGATAGTAATAGAACCCTTTGAGGATTTTAAAGATCTGGAATATTTGATGGTGATAAAATAATAATAGGATTTTAAGGTAATTGCAGCATTATTTATAGGGTCCTAAAAGATTTATTTTTATGAAGATAATTAATAAAATACTTCATTTCGCATTACTTATAATAGCACTAATGGTCCAGATAGCTTTTTTTGAACACCTGGAGATGTACTTTATAAGTTTTGATCTCATTCTTATAGCTATTGTAGCCATAACACTCCTGGATGGTGCATTCTATGGTATTATCTTTGGTTTTGTTGCAGGGCTTATCCTGGATCTCGCGGTAGGCGACCTTGTAGGTGTGTCCGCACTGGTATATGTGCTTGATGCCTTTATTGTCTGGAAGCTTGTTGAGGCCGGATTTAGAAGCAAGCTTATCTCACAGATATTTCTGGTTTTTATTGTCACTGAGGCTAATCTCATCATAACAAACCTTATAAGATTTCTATTCAACTATCAGGTAAATTTACCGGGTATGGGTCTGGATTTATTGATACTGCCGGTCTTTAATATACTCCTTATGATAATATTCTATCCGGCGGTAAAGATAGGAATAAGCAGTGGATTGGAAGAATTTGAATTCAAATATAAGAATAAGACTTAGAATAATAGTATATGCCATATTTATTTTTCTTATGGCACTACTGCTCAGGCTGTATTTCCTGCAGGTAATAAGCGGAGAGCTTTATGCCGAGATGGCATCAGAAAGTATTGCAAGGCAGCAGTCCATTGCGGCACCGAGAGGAAATATTTATGACCGTAATGGTAAGCTGCTTGTCAGGAGTGTACCTGTAGCAGCCGTCGCAGTAGAGCCGCATATCCTGCTTTCAGATGATAAGGCGATCGAACTTCTTGGGGATTATCTTGATATGGATACCGCTGAGATCACTGAAAAACTTGAGAATGCTGATATCTCTTATCTGGAAAGAGTTTTTTTAAAAACAGGGATAGAAAAACCTGTGATAATCGCATTAAAGGAAAATAAAAGCAGTCTCCCCGGGGTAGAAGTAGTGGATGTATATTTAAGAGAATATAAATATGGTGTACTTGCCTCACATGTGCTTGGGTATACCGGCGAGATCGATGAGGAGAGACTGGCCCAGGCACCTTATAGGGATAAATATTCGGGAGGGGACCAGATAGGGCTTACCGGTCTTGAAGAGTATTATGAGAATACACTCAAGGGGGAAAAGGGAAGCATTATCTATGAGGTCGACCCTCTGGGGAGGCCCGTAAGCATCAGGGATGAAATACCGGCGGAAAGAGGAAATGACCTTTATCTCACTATTGATATAGATCTACAGAAAATTACTGAAGAAGCACTGCATAGCGGTATCATGGAAGTAAGAGAGAAAACCCTTACTAATTCTGAGGAACATTATAATGTTCCGGGAGGGGCGGTAGTCGTCCTTAATGCAAAAAATGGAGAAATACTTTCAATGGCATCATTTCCGACCTATGATCCGGGTGTTTTTTCAGGAGGTATTTCTTCTGAAGACTGGGCATACCTAAATGAAGTGGAAATCTACTATCCCTTAAATAACCGGGCAGTCATGTCCTATGCCCCTGGATCTGTTTTTAAACTGGTCACCGCATATGCGGGACTGGAGGAAAATATCGTAAGTGAATACAGCAGAGCCACCTGTTTTGGGATCTGGCATGGCCTGGGATCGGACTTTCCTAAATTTTGCTGGAAGAAAACAGGGCATGGGAGCCTGGATATGAGGGGAGGGATCATGAATTCCTGTGACATATATTTTTACGAGATCGGTTATGGGCTGTTTGTAAAACTTAAAAATGCAGGAGAACTTTTACAAAAATATTCCAGGGATTTTGGCTTTGGCGGGACCACCGGCATAGATCTGCCTTTTGAGGATGAGGGAAGAGTACCTGATAGGGAATGGAAAAAAGAATATTTTAAAGACACGGTTGAATATACTGTATGGTTTCCCGGGGATACTGTAAATATGGCGATCGGTCAGGGAGATATGCTTGTAACACCTCTTCAAATGGCAATGGCTTATTCTACGGCGGCTAATAGGGGAATAATGTATGAACCTCATCTGGTAAAGGAGATCAAGGATCCCGGGGGAGAGCTTTTTGCCGAGAGCACTATTTTGAACTGGAAGGAAATAGATCTTAATGAACATTATCTGGAAATAATCGAAGATGGATTTGAAATGGTCACAGGTCCAGGGGGTACGGCGGCATATACTTTCAGAAATTTTCCATTGAAAGAAATACCGATAGCAGGAAAGACAGGAACTGCTGAGGTGGCCGGTAAACAGGATTATGCATGGTTTGCAAGTTATGGACCCATAGGAAATCCGGAATATGTTATTGTAGTTATGCTTGAAGAGGCGGGTGGCGGAGGAAGCAATGCCTCGCCCATTGCAGAAAAGATATACAGGTATCTGTTTGGTCTTGACTAGGATAGGCTCCTAATAAAAACAAAATTTATGGGAATGTAGATGTATACAAATGACATGAAAAAATATGATCCATTTATAGATGATATAAATACTGACAGGAAGAGGAGAAGGATCAAATTTGATCTTATATTCTTCCTTGCTGTCCTTATTATCTCTGTATTCGGAGTGATCATAATATACAGTGCGACAAGGAGCTCGATGCCCGGAGGGGTAAGTGATCCACAATATTATCTTAAAAGGCAGTCTATCTTTCTTGGAGCAGGGGTCCTCTTATTTGCGGGATTGCAGTTTGTAAATTACAGGAAGGTCAGGGATTTCTGGTGGATATCTGCAGGTTTAGGAATAATAGCCCTGGCAGCTGTCCTATTGTTCGGATATGAGGTTAATGGTTCTATGAGCTGGATAGACCTGGGACTATTTCCCGTACAGCCTTCGGAATTTGCAAAAATATTTATGATCATAACTCTTTCAGCAATACTTTCAAAGAAAAAGACAGAGAAGGTCAATCATATATCTGTAAGCAAGGTTATCCTATCCACCATTACAGCATTTATATTTATACTTCTTGTGCTGCTTGAACCTGATTTTGGTACGGCCCTTATCTTCTTTATTGTATTTATCGGAATGCTTTTTGTATCCGGGGCTAACTTCCTTTATGTTCTGGGAATAATGGCAGCTACTGTAGCAGGTTTTTTTGGAGCCTTAAAGGTAGGGGTAATAGAGCAGTATCAGCTTGACCGGATCCTTGTCTTTTTAAAACCGGATGTCTCTACTGAAGGTGTAGGATATAATCTATACCAGTCTAAACTGGCCATAGGTTCTGGAGGACTTGCAGGAAAAGGTCTTTTTCTGGGTAAGCAGACAAACTTAAGTTATGTGCCCGAACATCATACTGATTTCATATTTTCAGTAATAGGGGAGGAGCTTGGATTTATAGGAGCCTTCTTAGTCATTGCCGTGCTAGGCTTCATTGTATGGAAATGTTTCCGGATAGCTTCTAGCTCAAATAATAGCTTTGGTCTCCTTGTGGCTTCCGGTATAGGCTTTATGATACTTTCACAGATTATTATAAATATTGGGATGACAACAGGAATAATGCCTATCATAGGCATACCGCTGCCTTTCATTAGCTCGGGTGGATCAAGCCTTGTCTCTACTTATTTTGGCATAGCATTGGTATCAAATATCTATATATACAAAGAGACAAGAAGGGATCACGAGATAGCATATGATGATTTTTCAGATGAGTAGGACTGGTAAGGAAAAGATATATATGAAAAAAATAAAAACACTTGAATATGAAAAGCTTGAAATAATCTTAAAAGATATACAGAAACCAGGCAGGTATGTCGACCATGAGATAGGTACATCAAGCAAGAACCCGGCGGTACTGGAAGGAACCGGTGGAAATGTTTTTATAGCTCTTGCATTTCCTGATATATATGAGATAGGTTTTCCGAATATAGGCTTACAGATATTATACGATATAATAAACAAACGCCCCGAGTTCTCTGCTGAAAGGATATTTTCACCATGGAC
>JALHTA010000193.1 GCA_022865545.1 Actinomycetota bacterium
GGGGCAGGCAAAAGATTATGGTGCTATAAGTAAAAGACTAAAGGATAGATTTGTACTTGGCGGACACAAGGCGGTTGCTGTTTCAAGGGTAATAAAAGATATGAAGGTATACCTATATTCTGAATTTGACCGCCCTGCTACCGAGAAGATGGGTTTTTTAAAACTGGATAATATACAGTCGTATTTGAATAAAGCTATAGAAGATAATAGCAATGTAAAGATAACAGCAGTACCTGGCGGGAGATTTGTAAGATTAATAAGTTAGATTGAATCAGGGACCAATAGGGAGCTTCTTGACAAATTTGGTATGAGTTATATGAATATAATGGAAGCTGTAAAAAATGTAATTGCAAGAAAAGACAGTTAAACAGCATAAGGAAAATATACAAAAGCATTTTGATGCTTTAAAATATTGATCTACTATTAATAATAAAAGAAGGTTCCAGGGGAGGTACTAAATAGTAAATATAAGAGATATAGCAAAAAAAGCCAAAGTTTCGGTAGCTACTGTATCTCATGTAATAAATAAATCAAGACATGTCAGCGATAAACTTATAAACAGGGTTGAACAGGCAATGGATGAGCTTGATTATCAACCAAATCTCCTGGCTGGAAGCTTGAGAAAGAAGAAAACTGGAACTATTGGGCTTATCATTCCCGACAACTCAAACATGCTTTATGCAGATATATCAAAAAACTTTGAAGACATCTTCTTTTCAAAAAACTACAATATAATAGTCGGTAATTCAGCGTATATTATTAAAAGGGAGATAGAGCATCTTAAAAATCTCCGTTCAAAAATGGTTGACGGCATTCTGATGATCCCGGCATCTACAGAAGGTGAACATATTGAGAGGATCAGGGCAGCTGGTGTACCGGTTGTTCTACTTGATAGGAAGATAATGGGTCTCGAAGTAGATTATGTCCTCCCTGACAATTATCAATTCGGATATATAGCAGGAAAATATTTGACAGGCCTGGGGCATAAAGATATAGGATATATTGATAGATTTCAACCCCATTATCACAGCATTGAAAGAAAGAAAGGTTTTAAAGATGCATTAGCAGAAGGAGGGATCACCTTTGATGACGACAATGTATTAGAAGGCGGACTTTCATATGACAGGGGAGCTGAAACTGCAAAAAAGCTTATTCAAAAGAATAAAAAAATAACAGCATTGTTTTCATTTAATGATATTAATGCACTTGGTGCTATCAGGGGACTTAATGATATCGGGCTAAAAGTTCCTGGAGATGTATCGGTAATGGGAATTGATGATATTGCTATAAGTTCAATATTTATTCCCAGTCTTACAACTATCCGTTATCCCGTAAAAGAAATGGTAGATGAAGCCAGTAGGATATTGCTTGACAGGATAAAGCAACCTGTATTTAAGAAAAATAAAGAGGTAGTCATTAAACCGGAACTGATCATAAGGGAATCAACTTCCCCTATTACTAAAACTTAAAAGATTAGGTTAATCGATCTTCCATTAGGGGCTTAGAGCAAAATATTGGTTCTTGTGAATAAACCCTCCTCCTTCACAAACCATTGCCTCTTTGGACCCTCCAAATAACTAAACTCATACTGGATTAAAGCTATAGAAAAGATTTTAGGAACATAAGCGGGAATCCCCGGTTTTTCAAATCCGGGATGAGAGCGTCAGGATCTTATTTAATCTAAGACGCTCAGCTATTGCTACAATTGAAGCATCCACGTAGCCAATATCAAGAGAGTCATATTTTTTCAATATCTCTATTACACGGATAATATCTTCATCCCTTATTGGTTCCAGATTGAAGTTATTATGATTTGTCAATTATTTTGCTGAGGCAAGCTGCCTCGGATAAAATATGGCATTTTATCTTCTTTGTCTATTATGATATACTACAGATGTAGTAAAGTGTATTAATGGAGTTATTATTGATTGTTTTTGATTCATCTACTTTGATACTTTTAGCAAAAATCGACTTGCTTCAATCAGTATTAAGCGAGTCTAAAGGAATAATTCCAGAAAGTGTAAAGAATGAAGTAGAGCATAAGGAGACAATGGATTCAATGCTTATAACTCGGCAGATAGAGGCTGGAAGCTTAATAGTAAAAAATAATCCAGATAAAAAGAAAATAAGTAAGATCCGTAAGGATTTTCCGTTAGGGGAAGGTGAGGTTGCAGCGTTCATTATTGCTAATGAGAATAATTATATACTGGGAACCGATGATGGTCTGGCAATAAAAGTGTGTAAAATATTTGGTATAAGATTTATAACAGCGATCCACTTTCTTATTGATTCCGGTCTGGGAAAGGATATTATTCTGGCAAAGCTTGATAAGTTAAAGTATTACGGGCGGTATTCGGCAAAGATAATAGAGGATGCTGAAAGAAGAATAATGAAAGGTTGAAAAATGAGTATAATGAGTTTACGTCTGGGCAAAGAGGAAATAAATATAATATCCAGATTATCAAAACAAAAAAAAGAACCAAAATCGGAAGCCGCAAGGGAGCTATTGCGTTATGGCTGGGTATTCTACTGGCTAAAGATATATAGTGAAAAGAAAGTATCTGTAGGAAAAATGGCAGAAGAGCTTAACCTTTCGGTAAACGAAGTCCTGGACCTTTTTGCTGGCCTGGGTATAGAGTCTTCAATATCATATGACGACTATCTTGAGGGTTTTGAAAGTCTTAAAAGCTTAAAAAAGTCTTTAAAATAAATCCATTGAGACGGGCAAAGTATTCTGGCAGATCTTTCTCTTAGGGAAAGTCATGATAATTACCAGATTATATGATCACTGAAATAATCCTATAGAATAAACGTCGGCATTTTTGCCCCTCTTGTCATGCGAAAAGATGTTTAGAGTTTGGAGAGTGGCTGTGTTCAATTGTCCTTAAAAAAGTCCCTCACAGATTGGTTTTTTCTCTTATAACATATATATTATAGTTGAGATCTCAAAAATATCTTTGCAATGCTTTCTTTTGGAGGGAAACTATTATAAATATTGGATTTATGATAAAAATCCTGGTATTTATCATAAATAATACATTAGAGGATGAGAGATAAAATAAAAAAACAATATGACATCATAATAATAGGCGCTGGTATCACAGGCTGCTTGATAGCCAGGGAACTAAGCTTTTACGGACTTAATATAGCGGTATTTGAAAAAAGCTCCTATGTATGTTCCGGGCAGAGTAAGGCAAATGGAGCAATAGTCCATGCGGGACATAATGAGAAGCCCGGCAGCTTAAAGGCCAAGCTCTGCGTAGAGGGAAACAAAAGATTTGAAAAGTTGTGCAGAAGTTTGGGAGTATATTTTAAAAGGACAGGCTA
>JALHTA010000019.1 GCA_022865545.1 Actinomycetota bacterium
ATACAAATGTAGAGGGGACACGCCTGCTCTGCGAGGAGATCTTAAAACGAAAAATAAGCAAACTTGTATACTGCTCGACACAGGGTGTCCACGGAGATATAAAGAACCCTCCGGGAAACGAAGATTCTCCGGTGACACCTGCAGACTTTTATCAATTTACAAAATTTGAAGGTGAAAAGGTAGTCAGGGAATTTGCACATAAGGGACTTAAAAGCGCAATAATAAGGCCAACGGCCATATACGGCCCGGGCGATCCTGAGAGGTTTTTATTCCTTTTTAAACTGGCAAAGAAGAAGAGATTTATAATGTTCGGAAATGGCAAAGCATTCTATCATCCTGTTTATATCGACAATCTTGTCGATGGGTTCTATGCTGCTTTTAAAAGTCCCAGGGGGAACGCTGACACATATATTATCGCCGACGAACTGTACTTTACCGTAAAGGAACTGGTTAAAGAAGTAGGCCAGTCCATGGGTATAAAAGTGAAGTTTACCCACCTCCCCTTCATTCCACTTTATATAGCGGCCTGCATATGCGAGGCGATCTGCGTACCTCTTAAGATCAATCCTCCCCTTTTTAGACGAAGGGTGGACTGGTTCAGGCAGAACCGCGCCTTTGTCATAGACAAGGCGAAAAAAGAGCTGGATTATGAACCGAAAGTAGATATAAAAGAGGGCCTTAAAAGAACTGCGCAGTGGTACAGGGATAATAATTATATCTAATAAATAATACTTAATAGAAAGAGAATCATTTATGTGCGGGATTTGCGGGTTTAGCTGGCAGGATGAAAAACTTATAAGGAGGATGACTGACAAGATCCATCACAGAGGACCGGATTCAAGCGGGGTAATGGCTTTTCCTGATATGTCCATAGGTAATGCCCGGCTTAGCATCATCGACCTATCTGAAAATGGAAATCAACCCATGGTCAACCAGCATGGGAACCTCTGGATAGTATACAATGGAGAGATATATAATTTTGGTGAAATAAAGAAAGACCTCTCTTCAAAGGGTTACAGGTTCAATGGACATTGCGATACGGAAGTGGTGCTAAAAAGTTATGAAGAATACGGACCGGACTGCCTCCATAAATTCAATGGGATGTTTGCCATAGCAATATGGGACAATAATAAGAAAGAGTTGTTTCTTGCAAGAGACAGGGTAGGGATAAAGCCTCTTTACTACTATTATAAGGACGGCAGACTGATATTCGGCTCGGAAATAAAGTGTATACTGGAATCCGATCATGTACAGAAGGAAGTAAACCTGCAGTCGCTTTACTACTACCTTGGTTATGAATTCGTTCCGGCCCCTGACACTATGTTTAAAAATATCTATAAGCTGCGTCAGGGACATTATGCAATATTTAAAGAAGGCAACCTGAAGATCAAGAAATACTGGGACCTTAAATTTTCCTCTGAGATACTTAATGAAGAAGAGGCTGCCGACCGTGTCTTTGAGGTCCTTGAAAGATCTGTTAAAAGGCGGCTTATAAGTGACGTACCTCTTGGCGTATTTCTTTCAGGGGGGCTGGATTCCAGTACAGTCGTCGGGTTTGCAGCCAGAAATTACGGTCAAAAACTAAAGACTTTCTCCATCGGCTACGAGGACAAGACTTTCTCGGAACTTCCCTACGCTAAAGAAGTCTCTGATTATTTCGGGACAGAGCATAATGTCCTGATGATAGACCCTATTTCTCCCGATGATATTTCTGACAGCCTTTACCACCTCGATGAACCCATGACCGACCTTTCTTCAATACCGTTTTACCTCATAAGCAAAAAAGCAAGGGAGCAGGTAAAGGTCTGCCTGAGCGGTGAAGGAGGGGACGAGATATTTATGGGTTATGACCGTTTCAAGGCAGCAAAGATGGACTCATACTACAGGATATTCCCGAGAATATTCAGGGAAAAAATAATCACCCCCATTATCATGAGATTGCCGGATCAGCCCCAGAAAAAGGGTGCCGTCAATATACTTAAGCGGTTTATAGAAGGTTCGCTTTACCCGCTTGAAGTAGGAGCCATGCGCTGGCAATATTTTTTAAGTTCCGGCATTGCTGAAAATATATTTAACGGTACAATGAGGCAAAATATATCATTTACACCTTTTGACCCTATATACCATTTTAGCCGGTTATGCAATTCGGACAATCCGGTAGATAAGGATATATATGTAGATATAAAGCTTACCATGGCGGATAGTGTGCTGATGAAAGTCGATAAGATGAGCATGGCCACAGCACTTGAGGTAAGGGTACCTTTCCTGGACCACGAGGTAATGGAGCTTGCCACGTCCATTCCGGCAGACTTAAAGCTTAATAGGATGGTCACTAAATATATTTTTAGAAAAGCCCTTAAAAAGAATAAATTCCTACCGGACAGCATTATATATAGGGGTAAACAGGGTTACAGCCTGCCTATTAAAAACTGGCTGAGAGATGAACTTAAAGATTATATGGTAGACCTGTTTAATACCTCGCCGGTTATAAAAGATAATTTCAATAGCGGGTATATTTCACAGCTTGTAGACGAGCATGTAGCCTTAAAACACAATCATAACCATATCCTGTGGGCACTTCTCAATGTGGGACTATGGTATAAAAGGTTTTTTATGTAATTACTTAAAAACTTTTTTTGTGTATAATAAGTTCAATTTTTTTAGGATCCTAAAATGACTAAGACAATTAAGATAACAGTATGAATATACTTATTACGTGCGGGGCAGGCTTCATAGGCTCCCACCTATCGGAAAAGATAATAGATCTGGGCCACAGGGTGATATGTGTAGATAATTTTAATGATTATTATGATCCTGCCAT
>JALHTA010000194.1 GCA_022865545.1 Actinomycetota bacterium
CGTCACGGGATAATTCCTATACCTTGCAGAAAAAGTATTATAATGCTGGTCCGCAAGTATGGTGGTTGGAACAAGCATGAGCACTTGCTTACCTTCTTCAAGGGCCTTGAAAGCAGCCCTTATTGCAACTTCCGTCTTGCCAAATCCGACATCGCCTACTACCAGCACATCCATTGGCCTGGGGCCCTCCATTGCTTTTTTTACATATTCTATTGCCTTTACCTGGTCCGGGGTCTCGGTAAATGGAAATAATTGTTCAATTTCAGACTGCCAGGCACTATCTTTGGGGAAAGAATAACCTGTGATTGACTGCCTTTCCGCATAAAGTCTGGCAAGATCGACGGCAAGTTTTTGAACTGATTTTCTGACTTTTTTCTTCAGATTGTCCCATTGCTTTGAATCCAGGGAAGTAACCACCGGATTTCTGGATCCAATATATTTACTTATCCTATCAGCCTGCCATGTGGGAATATATAATTTATCTCCCTTTCCATATTCTATTAGGAAGTACTCTCTTTTTATGCCGGATATCTGCCTGGATATTATATCAATATATATGCCTATTCCGTGGGTTTTATGGACAATATGATCACCAGGTTTAAAGAATTGTGAATCGCTCTCTCCGCCTGCGGCCCTTTCACGGATCCCTGATTCCATCTGCTGATAGATATCTAGCTCTCCATAAACAGATATTATTTTTGAATCAAATCCCCTGTAGAGCTCTCTATCCGAGAAATAAACTATTCCTGTTTTAAATACCTCTTCCGTAATGCCGCTTCCTTTTATAGGTTCAAAGGATATGGAGTTTTCCAAAAACAGACCTTTTATCTTCTTCTTTCTCTCTTTGCTGTTTAAAAATATTATTATTTTTTTACCGGCTTTTATATCTGACTTTATATTATCAGTAAAGACAGCTGCATTTCCCAGGCTCTTCTTTTGTCTTGATATATTGCTGAAATAAAATCTATCAGTTTAAATCAAGCTTTCCCTGATAGATAAAAGATCCAGTCTTGAATCAAATTCTTCTTTTTCTAAAAAATCATGAGGGACAATATAGCTGGCTAGTTTTTTTCTATCCTGCATCACAAGATCAGAGCTGTCTCTTTCAAATATTCTATGCATCATGTCGATATCGCTTTTAAGCTTCAGGTATACTTCCAGAGGATCACAGAATATTATACCGGGCAGTGGTATGAATTTTTTTATAATATCAAAAAAACTTAAGTTAACTGGTTCCTCCGAGCCTCCGGAACCACTTTCAAACTGCCAGAGATTCGTATTGGGAAATAATGATACCACTAAAAATTCCTTCTGGTCCTTATACTCTACAGGATCATATTGTTTTATTTTCTCTACTTCATCCATAAAAAAATCAATACGGACCGGATAGTCCCTTGTTATATCAAATACAGTAAGAATATCACCCAGTATGCTGAATTCTCCCCTATCATATACCTGATGGACTCTTTCATATCCTCTTAAAGTGAGCCATTCTACTAGTTCATCCCTGCTATATTCCCTGCCCTTCTCGATCATTAAAAGATCAAGTCCATCTATTTTGCTTTCCGGGACCATATTTATGAGCGAACTGCTTGTAATAATAAACAATGGTGGATTTCCGGTTTTTTCTTTTCCTTCATCTTTACTGTATTCAATAAGATTTTTTATGGAATTAAGCTTTTCTGCCAGGCTCTCCTGATCCACTTTTCTATTCCGGTAAAAAATACTGCTCCCGATACCGCCAAAGATAGATATTTTTGTTTTTGGAGAAATGCATTTGATCTCTTTTTGAAGCTGAGCAGCCCTTTCCCTGGTGGAAGTGACTATTATAAAGGGTGTGCCTGATATCCCTGTAAACGCGCTTATGAGAAATGGCCATATGCTTTCATCAGCAATTGCAGATTTTATATTATTATCAGAATATTGCCCTAAAAAACTTTTCCATTGCTTTCTTGATGTAAATAGATCAAGTATCATGAAATTATTATTTGGAATTTATATTAAGTAGATTATATAAAAAAACTATAAAAAATTCTGTAATCCTGATACAAGGGGCCTGTCCGAAAATTGGATCTTTAGAACTTAATTATATTTATTTGAAGCAAAATCAATGCCATCTGTAATATAGTCCCTTATAGCATCGACTGAGAGTCTTACTAGGAATTCGACTTCTTTTAGCTCGCTTTTATTAAATCTCCTGAGAACATAATCTGAAGCTTCCATCCTGCCCGGCGGTCTACTGACTCCGAAACGCAAACGGTCGAAATCAAGTGTCTGGGTCTTACCGTAAATGGATTCAAGTCCCCTGTGGCCGGCAGTGCTTCCACCTTTTTTCAGTTTGATCTGGCCA
>JALHTA010000195.1 GCA_022865545.1 Actinomycetota bacterium
ATACCTCTCCCAAAAGTATTCTATATTTATTTTTCAATATTTACACTGGCAGCAATTTCAACAATTATACTGTCCTGGCAGGGCCTATTATGGTTCGGAGCCTCTTAATGGTCGGCGAATGGCGGAGGCGGTTCATGCGCTAATTAAGTTAGCATGGGGCAAATATTCTGATCTGAAAACATTAACCAAAATTTGACTTCACAAGCAGAATTATAGCAGGAGTTATTTTTATGATTTTCTTAATATTATTTTAACGGTAATTTTTTAACCAGAAATTTTTTGATTCTACTTATTTCCCCTTTTTTAGTGTCTTTGGTGAAAATGATCCAGAGGATAATTCTTATGATAGATTCCTTTTATATTATAGAGAAAAGAAATATAATCAAATTATGTATTTTTAGTGAAGGATAGATAATAAAATGAAAAATAAAGATTTATTATATAGGATAACTGTTGATCCAAAGATAATGGTTGGAAAACCAACCATAAGAGGATTGAGAATAACTGTAGATCAGATTCTAAAAGCACTGGCGGCAGGCATAGATACAGATGAATTATTAGAAGATTATCCTGAATTAGAAAAGGAAGATATTGAAGCAGCTCTTCTTTATGCAGCCGAATTAGTGGCAGAAGAGAAAATATATAAAATAGGTGTTTAGGCATGCCCACTTCCAGTCTAAAATTTATTATTGATGTCGGTGTTGGTAAAAAAGTTGAAGATTTCCTGTATAAAAGTGGCTACGATGTTTTATCTGTAAGAGAAATAAATCCCAGCATGAGTGATATTAAAATAATTGGGATTGCTTCTAAAGATAATAGAATCATTATTACAATGGATAAAGATTTTGGAGAACTTGTTTACAATTCCGGTTTAACACACAAGGGTATTTTACTTTTGAGGACTGAAAATTGTAGTGGTGACAAGAAAGTAATAATTCTTTCAGAAATTCTAAAAAACCACTCCGATGAATTAGAGGAGAATTTCTGTGTTTTTTCAAAAGATAAGCTAAGGATAAGAAGGAAGAGAAGTTAAATATATCTACTTCTCTAGTATGCAGATATTTGAGTTGTGTTGGGCGAATGGCGGAGGTAGTAAACGCGCTAAGTAAGCTATCGACGGATATCTTAAAAACCCAAAGGCTGAGAATAAATATTTTTAATTTAGTAAATAAAGGAAACAGGAAGAAGGCAGTATAACAATATTTTCTTCAATCGAAAAAATATTTTTAGAAACCACTATTCCCTTTTTAAATGATTTTTTAATAGTTGTATAATCTATGGGATTTATTACATTCTGGTATTTGACTTCTATAGGCATAATATTATTTTTAGACCTACTTAATATAAAATCTATCTCCTTACCCTTAACCGATTTCCAGTAAAATATTTTTTCAATACTGGAAAACCCCTGATAAATACTCTGCTCAAAATTTCTAATTAAATGTCCTCCTATAAGACTTTCTATAATAGAAGACTTACTGATTTTTATGTAAGGTAAATTAATTACTCTTGAGATTATGTGATAATAAAAAGGATCAAAGAAGTATAGTTTTTTTTCTTTTGCTGGGTTTCCTGTTAGTTTGTTTTTATTAAAATGTTCCAGATAGTATACCGTAAAAGAATCGGTAAAAGTATTTACATAGTCAATTAAGGTATTTGTAGAAATATTGCCGGATTTCTTTGCAAGCCTGTTCCAGCTGATAGTGCTGCCCAGTGAATCTATGATAGAGGAGAGAATATTTTTTGAAGTCACTCTTGATTTTTTGACCTTTTCTATTTCACTAAATATTACAGAAATATATCTTTCAAATGTTTCTTCTTTTATTGTATTATTGCTAAAGAGAGAATTAATTGATTCTAAGAAACCCCCACAAACAAGATATTTATCTAAGTATAGGTTGAGTTCATTTTGGTAAATTTTTAATTCAGGGATATTCTTTTTAATCGAGTCCAGAGTAAGGTTGCTTTCATATTCCAGTGAAATTTTTAGACCGGTGAGATTGCAGAATTCTTTAAATGCTAATGGCAGCAGTAATTTATCTGGATTAGATACTCCTCTTCTTCCTGGAAGTCTATCCGAGCCTTTTCTCAGGTCAATTGCAGATGAACCAGTTAGAATAAAAGTTTTGTTTTCCAAACCAAAAGTATCAACAATATGTTTTATTGATTTTTCCCAGTTTTTAACAAATGTTGCTTCATCAAAAAGGATGTATTTTCTCTTGCTGTCTTCCTTAACTGTTTGGTACCAGGATATAAATATTTCAAAAAGTTCTTTATCATCTTTTACAAGATCCATGGAATAGTAGAAGATGTTTCTGGGATTGATGCTTCTGCCAAGCAGATCTTTTATTATTAATTTTACAAGTGTTGTTTTGCCTACCTGTCTTACTCCCCTGAGGGTATAAACTGCATCTTTTTTAAGATCGGAAGACTTAAATAATTGAGGTTTATATATATATTTGCGTCCTTTTAATTTCTTTATATGTACATCGTTTTCTATATTATTTTTATCTTCCCACCATGGATTTTGTAATAACAATTCGTCCATTTTTCTCCTGAAATAACACTTTGTATTGTAAAATATATGAAATATTGTGAATGATTAGATACCATTATTGTTCAGTGGACTGCACGATTAGGTACCCTAATTGTTCAGTGAATATTATATCTCTTATAAGCTTAAAGTCAAAATATTTTTATACCATGGTGTACTTTCTGTTATAATTATTAGAATTATTTAGAAGTAATTGGAGTATTTGAAATCCTTGTTGAACCAAATTAATACTCTTGATCGGGGGAAAGTGGAAGAAGACAGAAGACGCTTTAATATAAAACATTTCCTTATCATAATCCTAGTGCTTGTGATCGCATTGGCTGTGGTCATTAGCATAAGAGGTTTTACCTTTAAGAAAGAATATGAACCATCTACTTACCTGGCTTCAGCCCTTCCAAGGTTCAGGCTTATAGATATGAATAGTCTGGGTATTACAAGTGACGTGGACAATGATGGGATAAACGACCAGGAAGATATAATGCTTGGAGCGAAAAGCCAGCTTGTACCGGCTGCAAAAAATATATTCACTTTAGAGGAAGAAGAGCTTAATTATTATGCGGGAGGAGATCCTCCAGCAGAAATTGCTATCAGCACAGATATAATAGCAAGAGCCATGCTGGATGCGGGGTATGTTTTAATGGATCTTGTCTATGAGGATATAGCCAGTAATTTTAACCAGTATCCACTAAGAGAGATATGGGGACAAACAGTATGCGACCCAAATATAGATTATAGGAGAATACAGAATTTTGAGATCTTTTTTATGAGGAATGCTATTAGTCTCTCTACTGTTTTTAATCCTCTTTCAGAAGAAAACCTCAATTCATGGTATCCGGGAGATATCATATTATTCGATATGGATCTTGATGGTTTTACAGATTGTGCAGCCATTTTATCTGGTAGCACCACAAGGGAAGGAATACCAAAGGTCATCTATAATTATATTGAACCGGGTTATACGGTTGAAGCGGATATATTAAAAGAAAAAGAGATCACGGGTCATTACAGGTTTCCGGATCCTAAGTAAGGTTTATTATGGTATAACATAATAAACTATCTATAACATATTAAGAATATTGAATATTTTCTATCCTAACTATGATTATTTTCTAAACCTCTTGAACAGATTATGGAAAAATAGCTTTATATGCGGCCATAGACCCTCGCTGAACTTTGTTGAAAAATCATATGCTGCATCCGCAATTCCTATGTTCTTGCCATATTTATCACGCAGATAATATTTATGGGCATTTATCCACACATAAAGGTCGGACTTGGTACGGTGCGGGAAATTTTCAATTATCTTGTAACTGTCGATAAGATTACGTGCGGGGAGATAGACATTATCGTACCAGTCAAGAGAAGCCTCCTTAAAATCAATTTCTTCCTGCCCTTTTTCCCTCTTTTTATTAAGATAATGCATATGATTATTTATCTGGTTTAAGATAAAATCATATTTACCCGGTATGGTAAGCCTTATCCTGGCGCCGGGTTTTGTATCCTTCAGCCCTGTTACCTCAAGAAATTTTTCCCTTTCAGCAAGGATAAACATATCACTCGGGTCCATTTCCCTTGTTATGGGAAACCGCGTAACAAATTCTGTGACTTCGGCATCAATATATGTGACCTTCATCCTTTTGGCCACGCTAACACGGTGATTGCCGTCTAATACAAAATATATATCCCCTACCTTATATAGCTTCACTGCGGGAAGTATCACATCACTCTTATAGGCACTGTATATATTTGACCAACGGTGTTCAAGGTGTGCCTTCTTTGGAAGAAAATATCTGTCAAAATCCTTATAGCGGTCAATGCTGCCCACTATGTCCTCAACCTTCACAGCCTTCATCCCGAGATAGTGCTGATTATGAAGATGGAGTCCCTTATTTACCTCATCAAATGAAAGAAGCTCATTATGTCTTTCACGGGTAAAGAATCTTAGATTATTTAGCAGGGATTTAAACCTTGCAGATTCAAATTGGTCTCTTCCCTCTGTTTTATAATCCGGCATACTGTCTTTTTCCTATATTTCTATTATCTGATATCCATAAGCATTGATAACTTTTGTTCCACTTACTTCTGTGAGCCAAACATTATCACAACCATAATAATGTATATGACCGTGAATAAGGTATTTTGGTTTGTAACTTTCTATAAATTTATTAAAAGCTTTGAACCCGCGGTGGCACCGGTCCTCC
>JALHTA010000196.1 GCA_022865545.1 Actinomycetota bacterium
GCATCTACCTTTGTCTTTTAGCTTTTCATTTACGTTATCTGTTATGCGGTCAATATTTTCCCGGGGACTTGTTTTACTAAAAGCTTCCGGGAGTATGATAAGCAATGGGATCTTTCTTTCAGGATCGGCAAGTCTTGCTGCTGCCGGGATAAAGCCTATTTTTCTCCCCATGACTCCAATAACAAGCACTGGATCAGAAGTATAGCTTGCCATGTTCTCCTGATTAGCTTCCAAAACATTTATGGCTGTATCTCTGGCAACAGAACCGTCACCCGGGTCATGGTCACAGATCTCAAAGGTACCATCACTTTTAAGTTTACCCCCCACATCATTATCTACAGTCTTTGGGATTCCTACTGCTACCAGATCCAGTCCTCTCTCTCTAGCTAGCTTTGCAATCTGGTTTGCGGTATCCATGGAATCTCCGCCGCCACAGTATAGGAAATATCCTATGCTGTGGGCAGAAAATACTTCCACTATTCTGGATAGGTCCTCGTCTGACTTTATCTTGTAGCGACAACTTCCAAGAGCACCTGCAGAAGGGGTACGGGAAAGTTTGTCTATCTCTTTTGGGTCCTGGCCTGAGATATCAAGGAGGTTTTCTTCCAGGACTCCGAGTATTCCCATCCTGGCCCCATATACCTTATCTATTTTATTTGAAGATAGGAGTACATCTACTGCTCCCCTGATGGAATTATTAATAACCGAAGTAGGCCCTCCTGATTGGGCGATTACTGCATTTATCATCTATCCTACTTTCCTTTAATATCATATAGGTATTTTCCGCCCTGTTCTATCCAGAGTTTTCCGGGACCATTAAAGTCTGATCTTTTTATCGTTTTAGGATCCCTGTAGGAAAGCCCGATTTTCTTGCAGACCTCTTCCGGTATAGCTGTGGCAAGCGTCACTTTAAAATGAAGCTTTTCCCTGCCGGTCGACTTATCAACTGTACCCGGTCCACATACATTTATAAGGTGTGCCGCTGCATTTCTTGATATATCCGTCTCTCCATTAAGTAGGCTGCATATCTTATCCCTACAGTGGTATCCCAGAGAGTAGAGGTCCTCTTCTATAATCTTATTTGAGTGAAAGCGATCTATATGGGGGCCGTAGAGGATTATTTCTCCACTTTCTGCCATGATCCCCGGCTTTTGAAGTTTATATGAACCTTTACCCGCAAGCCATACCTCATCATAATTTTCAGGTATCACCTGTACTACCTGCATTAGAGGCTCATCCAGGTATTTGACATGGACCTTTGAGGAGGCAGCGGCGGCTTTCCTGTATGCTTCAAGAAAACCTTTATAACCTTTATCTATGTAAAGGCCAACCGGGATCACGTTCTCTTCTTCCTCAGTATTTACCATATTTACCGAATATACAGGGGCTTTCATTTTATCAAATATGGCCCTTGCTCCGGTATTTATGATATCCCTCGCGTTGTTTTCTCTTTCACCAATTATTTTGGGTATTCCCACAAGCACAGCTGCCCAATGAAAAAGGTCTATTAC
>JALHTA010000197.1 GCA_022865545.1 Actinomycetota bacterium
AACACAACATCACCCTGATACAAAATGCGGCTTTCCAAGTAGTTCTGGTTGTCGTCATAAAAATCAATCCGAACTTTTCCGGACTTGATGAAAATCACCTCTTTGGTGAAATGAACCTCGCGTGCTACCGGGTTGTGTACATGCGGCGGGATGACCTAGCCCTGCGGGCGGTTCATGTAGCCGAGCTGCTGGGAGAAGTCACCAGGAGTCAAGAACTGGATGCCCTCGGCGCAATAATTGACACGGAGGATTATGGCCAGCAACGTATTGTCATGAAGGATGTTGTCTATCATTATTCAGGTGTCTCGTATTTCAAGTCATTGATTGGTACGAAGCAGTTAAGGCGTGCAAGCAAAACCCTAAAAATCCCGCATCTGCCTGTAACAAGAATATTTTCAATTTGTTCTCCTAAAACTTGATAATTTGTTCACTATTTATCCAATCATCAATTTCCACTATTTTCCTAAAACTTTCATTTCTATACAACTTCAAATCATAAAAATTTCTTTTAATAAAATACATAATATTAGCTGGAAGAAAATGCCATGAGAGTCTGCCCAAGGTTATTCTTGCTATCGTTAAACCTAAAGTCTTTACAAGACCTATTGTATTTCTTTTGAGCATTAATGAAATAATTTTACATTTATCTCTATGCTTTCTGTACTCGGTATAGGAGTCGCAAAATCCTTGATTGCCGATTCGCTTGATCAGATATTTAAGAGTAGTTCTACTCTCTGGAATTATATGATAAATAATTGATTTAGATGTGTAGGCAAATTTATAGCCGAGATTCTTTATTTTTATATTTAAACCTGTTTCACCATCACCTATCCAGACCCCTGCGGTATTCTCAGGGTTGAACCCGCCTGCTTTGAAGAAAACGTCTCTTCTAATCGCCTGATGGCAACTATAAACAAGATCCTCTGGAGTTATGATGAGTTCTTCTTTTCTATTTTCCGCAGTTAGGCTTAAATGTATATTTATCAAATGTTTCTTTACCCATTTTGGTGGATCAACGTCAAATCTGCCTATTATCATACCAGTGGCAGTGCCGATATTTGCATCTAAAGTAAATACTTTCACAATTTCTTTTAATAGATTTTTATCCGCAATCATATCGTCATCTGTGTAATATAAAATATCTCCAATAGCTACTTTCGCTGCTGAGTTACGTGCATAATGAACACCCTGTCTTTTCTCCATTATATGTCGTATCGAATTTGGGGATTCTTTCACCAAGCTATCGATTATTTCACTCGTATTATCAGGTGAATTATTGTTAGCTATAATTATCTCGAATCGGTCATTATCGTAATTCTGTTCAATGAAGCTTCTGACAGTTTCGATTAACAGATGGGATCTATTATATGTGGGAATTATAACAGAGACATATGGCTTTATGGCGTATGAATTTATCACGGATTCAGGTTTCAATAAAAAATGTTTCTATTAATAACTTCTAAATATCCAAATCCAAATTTTTTATCAGGTTCTAAATAATTACCTTCTGCCCACTCATTCCATGACTTAACGAAGATAAGATTATTCTCTATACTTTTATTCTTAACTAAGGATAATGCATCTTTCAACATCTCTTCGAATAACTCCGGGGTAGATTTGTCTAGCACAAGACCATTTAAACCACTGCGAGGGGTGTTATCCCAATTTGGTATGACAAGTGGGTATTCTATATCCTCAAGCTTTTGATTCTTTAAAAGATCTACTAAGTCTTTGTAGTGATGTATTCTTGGTTTTTTTAGTATATTATTTTTAATAATATCTAATCCAATTATTTTTAGAAGCCTAATGAATAAACT
The DNA here is from genome assembly GCA_022865545.1 of Actinomycetota bacterium. GTDB lineage: Bacteria > Actinomycetota > Humimicrobiia > Humimicrobiales > Humimicrobiaceae > M55B120. The sequence goes on from JALHTA010000197.1 coordinate 1,818, forward strand.
ATTATAATTTGCTAAGCATGCAAAAGGAGAATCTTGGACAACAGCATTAAATCCATTTTCTAATGGATTCCAACCTCCATCTGATACGCCCACGAAATGAAATCCAGGAAGTCCTTCTCTGTCCGCCAATTTTCTCCATAAGTCAGTATATTCTTTACTATTTGGAAGTTCTTTGGGGCAATACACTAAAAAAAGTAATTTATTATTAACTAATATGTATCTTTTATCCTTGAAGGCCTTTAATAAACTATAAAAGTGGTTCTCATAATCTTCCTCCCCAGGATATGTTTGTTCAATAAGTATTCTATCTGGACTACCGTGCCAAATCCCAGACCAGCTTTCATTAGCCCATGCTAAGCAAAATGGAAAGTCTGGTTCCGTAGAATTTACTACCTCATTAAAAGGCCTCGCTAAAGGTCTTTTGCCATTTCCAAACCAATAGTGCCAGTAACAAAACCCTTCGATACCATATTTCTTAGCAATATCCGCTTGCGCCTGTCTCGATTCAGGTACTCTTAAATCATAAAATCCCAGATCCGCTGGAAGATGAGGCTGATAATGTCCATGGAAAAGTGGTTTTGCCTTTGCGACATTTGTCCATTCCGTAAATCCTTTACCCCACCACTCATCGTTTTCAGGTATTGGATGATATTGAGGAAGATAGAAAGCTATGAGACGAGCCTTTTTTTGCATATACACTCAGCTTACAATAAAATTTTAGTTGTTGCCCGAGGGTTTATCGGTATTCACTGGACTGCTTAATCTGCCCAGTAGCATAAATGTTTTAAAAAATTAAGGCTGGGGCTTATAGTATTGTATAGACCGAAGATTCTTTGCGCCAGTATAAACGAATGCCTTGCAATCTTTTCGGTAATCTATCGTCCAATCCTTCCCGTATTTTTTAGGGATCCGCCAGTTATCCCCATACCAGTACTGACAGTACCAATCAGGATTAGGCACAGGGTATTCGCGGTCATTGAATTGAATTGATTCAAACTCATTGAACCTCTCAGATGGAAGCCAAAAAGAACCAAAAAAATTCTGTAAGATGGTTATGTTGAGTCTGCGTAAAGTTCAATCTAACATGTATTTATATTTTTGATTTTATTTAAAACTATTTTCGCCTTATGAATGAGATTATATTTTGATTTATTTTGCTTTGGATAATCACCATTTATGGCATTACAACAGCTATCATATACTATATTCGCAATATCCTCCTCTACTACAGCATATTGTTCAAAAATTTCATTACTATAATTAATTTTCAAATAATCGAATAATTTCGATATAGGATCTTTTCTGCCAGGAATATTATTATTAATAAATTTAAAATTGATTTCAATCAAATATCTAATAATTATTGAATATACAGTACATGCTTTTTTATACTCCCACTCTTTATCAATTAATATTAATGCGCCATTCTTAAATATAATATTTTTAGGTTTAGAATCGATAAATTTATCTTTTAAAATAGAACAATATATATTTTCATTATTTGCTTGGTTCAAGCCATTATTTAAAATAAAATTTAACCAAATTTTAAAATATGCAATAAATTCATCAAATTTATTCTTCGCTATACTTTTATTTAAATAAAAATCTAAACTATGACCTTCCGCATATTCATCTTCAATTAACACATGTAATAAGGTGTTACTTTTTGCAAATGGCTTATTTTCAATTCTTTTCTTAATTATCTT
>JALHTA010000198.1 GCA_022865545.1 Actinomycetota bacterium
AGCAGACCTATCGAAGGGTGGAACTGCATGGACGATCGCCGGAGCTACCGGAGAAGGTAATACCACTCCCAGATCATATACTAAAGAGAGAAGGATATATGTATCTGGTGCTATGAATTTTGTTAAATAAAAGTATTTTTAGTGATTGCTGATTAAGGAGGCAAAGTTAGATGAATGGCGAAGCTTTAGGACTAATAGAGACCAGGGGCCTTGTTGCCGCGGTTGAAGCTGCAGATACCATGGTAAAAACTGCTAATGTAAAACTTGTCGCAAAGAATTATGCCGGAAGCGGTATGGTCGAGATAGAAGTTACAGGAGATGTAGGAGCAGTGAAGGCCGCAGTAGATGCAGGCGCAGCAGCAGCCAAGAGAATAGGGGAAATAGTCAGTGTCCACATAATCCCCAGGCCTCATGAAGAGCTGGATAAGTTTAATTCCAGAAAACTCGTAAGAGAAGGAAAGATGACTATTTCGGCTGCTAAAAGCTCAAAACCGAAAAAGAATGGATAGATATCCAAAGAAAAGTTTTTAATTTATGGAAAGATCTATAGGAATCGTAGAATTTAGAAGTATCGCTATGGGCATTGGAGCAGTAGATACTATAGTCAAGACTTCTGATGTAAGAATACTTGATGCCAGGACTTTATGTCCCGGAAAATATTATATTATCTATGCCGGAAGCGTAAGTGCCGTAAAGAGCGCATCTCAGGTAGTCGCCAGTGAATACAAGGATTTTATAATCGATCACGGTGAATTATCCAATGTGTATCCTGAGATGTTTTATGCGGTCAGCCAGACTTCCGAAATAAAGAATCCGGGAGCTATAGGAATAATCGAGACGCTCACATCACCTTCTATACTGATTGCTGCAGATACTGCCATTAAGACTACTGATGTGGAACTCGTTGAGATAAGGATAGCCCGGGCTCTTGGGGGTAAGAATATTTGCATCATTAATGGCGATGTCTCGTCAGTAAATGAATCCATAAGCGCAGGGATCCAGTATCCACAAAAAAAAGGTTTTCTGGTAGACTGGCAGGTAATTCCCTCACCTCATGAGGATCTATATAGGGTAATTTTTTAACCTTAAAAGAACTCAGAAAGAATTAGGAAAGAATGGATATTAAATTAGATTATGGCGAAGGTAAATTAGAAGTCAGTATTGATGATAATAATTTACTGGAAGTCCTTGAAAATGAGCCCGTAAAACCCCTTTCAAATATCAAAGACAGATTCCTTGAAGGATACAGATCACCGGTCGGCTCTCCTCCACTGGCAGACCTTATATCAGGTAAAAAAAAGATATGCATAGTGATCTCAGACAGTACCAGAGCGGTACCGACAGAGACTATCCTTGGGACACTTCTTCCAGAGATAGAAAGTTATGGCATTGAAAAGGATCAAATAACAATACTTGTAGCTACCGGACTTCATCGTCCAAACACCACTGAAGAACTTATAAAAATGATCGGCAAGGAAGTAGTCGATAATTACCGTATTGTAAATCACGATGCACGTAACAGGGAGTCCTGTGATTATATAGGCAAAACTGGCAAGGGTACTCCTGTAATAATCGACAAGATATATATAGAATCTGATTTTAAGATCCTAACAGGACTTATTGAACCGCATTTTATGGCAGGTTTTTCCGGAGGAAGGAAAGCAATATGCCCCGGGATATCCTATATGGATATGTTCAAGCATTTTCACGGTCCCGTAATACTTGAATCACCTAAAGCCACAAATGCAGTTTTAAAGGGAAATCCATTCCATGAAGAATCTTTAGAAATTGCAAAAATGGCTGGAGTGGATTTTATTGTAAATGTGACAATAAATAAGAACAAACAGATCACCGGTATATTTTGCGGGGACCTGGAGGACGCATTCTATGAAGGCGCCGGTTTCTGTAAAAGTTCCAGTACTTTTGAAATAGAAAAGCAAGCGGATATAGTACTTACTTCCGGAGGAGGATATCCCCTGGATTGTAATCTTTATCAATCGGTCAAGGGAATGGTAGGTGCAATGCCGGCAGTAAAGGACGGCGGGATGATAATAATCGCTGCCAAATG
>JALHTA010000199.1 GCA_022865545.1 Actinomycetota bacterium
ACAATATTTTCTATCTCCAGTTCCAGCAGGCTGCAGGCTGAGGAAATAGGGATCAGGGTAAAAGAGAGAATTATTGCGACCATTACCATTACGATTTTATTTAACCATATCTTCTTCATTTATTACCTCCCGGAATTATTTAATTATTTTCTGATTATAGAGTTATTTGATTAAAATTAAAACAATATTTGTTGTAAATATCAATAATTTATTAAATTGAAAATTAGCTATAACTTAACTATAATTAAGCAAATAGATTAAAAAAAACTTTTTAAATAGAGGCAAACACAGTATATAAGATTTTCAACTTTTAATAACTATAACTCATTATTGCGATGTAAATCTTAGATCTGTCAGGATAAATTTATTATTAGAAGGGTAAGTATATGAAAATGAAATTTTATTTAAAAATTTTACCTGTAGTTTTAATCGTAATAATTGCTTTAATTGCCTCAATATCATGCTGCTTTGATTTAAGCTCATTAGCTGAAAGTACTTCTAAAAGCAATTCGGAGGAAACTGTTTTAACCTATTCCCTTGAAGATACTGAAGAATGGTTGAAAGAGATGAGCTCTTATGAAAAAGGCTTCTGGGAAGATGGTTATGGTGGCCTTATCTGGCAAAGCAGTTTCGCAATGGATATGAATATTTCTCAAAATGGCAAAGAAGAAGGATATTTTGAAATTGATAAACCTGTTTCATTTAAAGTTGAGGGAGAATTGCCAGACAGGAAACTAAAAGAAGACGGGGAACAAGCTGATAATAAAATTATTTTTTCATGGGATCTTGGAAATGGTGAAAAAAGAGAAGGTAAGGAATTCAATTACACTTATTATGAACCCGGTATCTATATAATAACACTTACTGCCACTGCAGGTTCTGCAAGTGACAGCGCAATCACAACCATATGGGTAGCGGAATATGCTGGAAATATAATGATTCTGGATAGATATGACTGCACAGTCGAGGTTGAGGTCATATTACAAAATAATGGTCCTGGAAGCCTGAAAGAAGTTACCTATGGAATGGACATACCGACCACTATGGACCCTTTCCAGCAGATCAGCAATATATATTCAGAGCCACAGGATTTTACTGAAAATACGGACAATAACGGCAATATAATCTATAAGTATTATCTTGGTACCGTTTCCGAAGGTACGTCAGAGTCTATTAAGGTCAGCTATGATGCAAATATCAGTCAGTTTGTCATAAGTGAAAACATCAGTATATTGGGTACTACCAATAAGCAGGAAACAGGGCAAGAGCTTGATAATTATCTAAAAAGTCAAAATCTTATAGACAGCGACTCAGCGCCTATTAAAGATGCTGTCGAAAAAGTAGTCGGGAGTGAAGACGATTCTTATAAAATAGCTGAAAAATTATACAATTTTGTTGTAGACAATTTTGAATATGATTTTGTAAGGCTGGCTGAAAAAGAGCGGATAGATTATAAAGCATCTGAACTGTTGAAAATTAAAAAAGGAGTCTGCACTGATTATGCTATTCTTTATGCGGCACTGTGCAGGGCTGCAGGTATCCCTGCTAAATATATAGGCGGAATCCCGATTGATTCAGTAATTTCTGAAGAAGATAAAGAGCTTGAAACAGCTCATGCATGGAATGAAATATATTTACCGGATTATGGCTGGATACCGATAGATCCTACAGGGGAACTGAAATTTCTAACCAGTAATTATTATTTAGACTTAAGGACTTATGAAAATATAAATACAGAAATACAAGACTTTGATTTCCGTTGGACCTATGAAAAT
>JALHTA010000200.1 GCA_022865545.1 Actinomycetota bacterium
ATACGATTACAAATTTGCTAATAATTAGTATATCGCTGGGGTGACCCCAATAGACTGGACACGTTGTTAACTAAAAATAGTTAGGTTAGAATAACTGGTGAGACTAAAAGAGATAGGAGGTCTCGCTAGATGAGAGTAAGAAGAACATTTACAAATGAATTTAAAAGAGAAGTAGTAGAGCTGGTAGTATCCGGTAAGGTGAGCCAGTTGGAGATGTCAAGAAAGTACGGAATATCACCGGTAGTTATCTCAAGATGGAAAAATGAGTATCAGCAGGGTAAGTTCTTTGAAAACACAAGTCTTGATACCACAAGACTTGAGATCAAGTTAAGGGAGCTTGAGCGTCTTATAGGAGAGCTTACAGTGGAAAACAGGACCCTAAAAAAGATCATTGAACTTGTAGAGCCTCAAAAAAAAAGCAAGCAACAGATATTTACATCCAGGGACTGGGAGATGTCAAGAAAGGATGTGAAATGATGGGAACATCAAGATCTGGCCACTACTACAAGTCAAAGAATAAGAAGTCAGATGCTTTCCTACTGGAAAAAATAAGGGAAGTAGCCACAGAGTTTCCCTGTTATGGATACAGGAGGGTAACGGCGGAGCTCAGGCGTAATGGTATTATGGTAAACCGCAAGAGAATACACCGCATAATGGCCCAAAACGGCCTTTTATGCACTATTAGAAGGAAATACAGGGTAACCACTAACTCCAAGCATGGCCTGGTAAAATACCCCAATCTGATAAAGAATCTTATGCCTGTAAGGACCGATGAGCTCTGGCACTCCGATATTACCTATATAAGGCTTGAAGCCGGCTTTGCATACCTTGCAGCCATAATAGATGGCTTTAGCCGAAAAGTGGTAGGATACGCTCTTGGCAGGACCCTTTGTTCAATGCTGACCATTGCAGCGCTAAATGATGCAATAAGAACAAGGGATACGGCAAGTCTTACCCATCACTCCGATCAGGGATTCCAGTACTGCAGCCGGGAGTATGTAAAGATACTTAAGGGTAGCGGCATCAGGATCTCCATGTCAGGCAAAGCAAATCCATATGACAATGCCAAGATGGAGTCCTTTTTTAGGACCCTTAAAGTAGAGGAAGTGTATATGAGTGAATACAGGACATTTGAAGATGCACTAAATTCTATTCCATATTTTATTGAAGAGGTGTATAACAAAAAAAGATTACATTCTTCTCTTGGGTATATGCCCCCGGAAGAATTTGAAGATATATTTAATAAAAACAAGACTCACCAGTTGGTTCTGACATAGTTAAGTCCGTGTCCAACTTTTGGGGGTCATATGTGTGTCCAGCTTAGGCTGGTATGTTCAGCAGGAGTCAGTCCTGTCAGGGTAATAGCCAGAAGCCCTGTAGCTTGAATGACAGAGACAAGGGAAACCGAAATCTCTGAAGCTCATTGACAAAGTCACCTTAGGGGTGATAAGCGAGTCACCAGGCCGCAACGAAAGTGAACGCATAGGTGGCCTCGAAACCCATAAACATCGGAAGCCGAGCCTGCATATGAAAGGCGAAGGCAGCATAGGCAAACTAAACTGGTATCGTTTGTCCTATTCCGACGGGGTGGTAGCGGCAGCATGGTGGCAAGGACATACCGAGCAACTGGAGAAGCCCTACCTGTCCCGGAGAGAAATTTTCGGAAAAGGTAGTCTCTATAACCGGTTACCGCCGGGAAATGAGATTAAGACAGGAGGGTGACGGATGGGCTTGTAGTAGCTGTGAACCGGGGTAATGCCCGGGAAGCAAAGGAGCCCTATTGTTTGACAAATCTTTTAACAAAAGGGAGGCAGGGACGAGATGATAAAGCCGTCCATAGGACTGCAGGAACTAAGGAGAAAGATATACCTAAAAGCGAAGTCTGAAAAGACATGGAGGTTTTGGGGACTGTATGTTCACGTCTGTAAGATGGAAACTTTGAGGCAGGCTTATAAAATGACCAAGAAAAACAATGGTGCCCCGGGTATAGATGGGGTCACATTTGAAGCCATAGAAGAAGCCGGACTCGATGATTTCCTATCAAAAATGGCAGATGAACTGGTCTCCGGCACATACCAGCCCATGGGTAACAGAATAAAAGAGATACCCAAGGGAG
>JALHTA010000201.1 GCA_022865545.1 Actinomycetota bacterium
GCTTTTCACTTAAGGGGTGAGAATATTTTTACCGATTTTTATGATCAGCCAGATCTAGTGCATTATTTTTTCTCAATAATTTGTGAAGTAATGATAAGATTAGCTCAAAAAGTTCAAAATAGACAGCGAGAATCTGGTTTTTATATTAACCATTTTTGTGTCAGTAATTGTACGCTTAATATGGTATCTCCTCAAATTTATCGAGAATTTTTATTTCCTTATGATAAAAAGATTGCCGAAAGTTTTGAAAGGTTTGGTGTGCATACTTGTAACTGGAATGTAACACCTTATTTAGAAGAGATTAAAAAATTACCCAAGGTTGGTTATCTGGATATGGGTATAATGTCTGATCTGAAAAAAGTTAAAAAGATGTTTCCCGAAACCAGGAGAGTGGTCGGGTATTCACCCGTTCGATTACAGGAGACAAATTTAGATGAAATTAGGGAAGATATGAAAAAAATATATAATGAATTATCCCCCTGTGATGTGGAGATGGCTGATATTGAAGCTACCACCAGTGATAAAAAAGTAAACGAACTACTGCAAATATGTAAGAATTTAGAATTAAGAAAAGAATAAAATAAAGCAACTAAAACAAGGTAAGCTTATAGTAAAGAAAAGATTATAAGGTATTATTTCGGCTTCGATAGAAAATTGCATTGATTTATAAATGTAATTACTAAACCTGGAATTTAGGTTATTGTATTTTGCAAAAATTAGGAATTATGGGGAGATTAAAATGAATGAACGTGAGAGATTTTTAACAACAATGAGACATCAGATTCCTGATCGTATTCCTACTGTAATAGATGCTCGACTGGAAGTCCAAGAGGTTTTAAAGAATTATTATAGTGTTACTTCATATCAGGAAGTACTTGATATTTTGGGGGCAGTTGATATAGATCGTTTTCCCACAGATAGTTGGATTAAAGTGCGTTTTCCTGGTTATGATGATAAGGCTGAATTAATAGAAGGTCCATGGTCATGGCTGGGTGGTGACCAGAAATATATAAAGATCGATGAAAAGACATTTAAAAATGCTTGGGGTATTATTTTCAAGATTGGTGCTAATGGAAAGTATGTAGGATGGGTATCTGGCCCACTGGTCGATGCTAAAGATCCAGATGAAATATTTATTCCCACAATAGATGATATTATTGACGATCCAGATCTTCCAAGAAGAGTCCAGAAACTAAAAGATAAAGGAGTATTTGTTCAAGGAATAGTAACTCAACCATATAAGACAGCATGGATGCTAAGAGGCATGGAAAATCTTTTATGTGATTATTTGATTAATAGAGCCTTTATTGAGAAATTATATGATAAGCTTTATAAACTACAGGGTGAGATATTACGAAGGTTGACCAAAGCTGGTATGGATATGATTGGTTTTGAAGGTGATATTGCAATGCAACATAGCCTTGTTATGGGACCGGATACATGGAGAGTTGTTGATAAACCCAGATTGGCGAAAATAATTGCATTATGTAAGGAAGTAAA
>JALHTA010000202.1 GCA_022865545.1 Actinomycetota bacterium
ACCCGATATCTTTTAAAAGCGTCCTATTATAAAATAAAAATATAGCAGATACCTCAATTTGTACTGTTATCAAATCGAATATATATTAAAGATTTATTAATGGTCTAAAAGGAAATACATATGCTAATTAAGAGAAGATGTCTTTTAATCGTATTTATTGTAATTATTTTGGCTATGGTATTTATCGTATCTGGCTGTAAAGAAAATGAAGCAGAAACGGTGCAAATTCCTTCAGAAGGTCTATATACGAGATGTATAAAAGTAAAAGAAAAGATTCCGCATGATGTTATAGAAGCTTCGTTGGAATATTATGATGAAGATACACTTTTTAAAAACTCCGACCTTATATTCAAAGGAATAGTCGTTGATGAAAATACTATTGGAATTGAAGAATATATTAATGGAGAACTTGAACGTACATATTATCGTGATTCTTTTACATTTGAAATAGAAAAAATATATTACTCGGAAGACCCTTCTTTAGAAGTCGGTGATGTGATAAAAGTTAGTAATGCAAGCTGTTCTTATTGGTGGGTTGAGGGAACTTTAAAAATGGAAAAAGGTAGTGAGTATATTGTAATAACAATAAAGAGATCTGATTTGCCTGATGTTGAATTTTCAAAATGTTATGATTATTATGTCGAAAATTATTGGGTACCAATAATACCCATAGAAGACGATAAATACTATGTTGATGAAGAATTGACATCTTTAACAGGTAATGCAGAGGAAGAAATAATAAGGAAAGATGGCAGTTTTAAAACTACTGTTTACGTAAAGGGTGAAGAATTTGAAGAAGAGCTTGAAGACCTTATTTTAGAAAAGAAGAGTTAAAATTAGGGTAGCCCCAAGTATTGAAATTTCGAACCAGATGCTAAAAGAACTAATTAATTTTAGAGACCAATTTAGTAGTGAATAACATAAATTAATACCTTATATTATTTTTTTCTCTTTGCCTGTCTATCATATCTTTTAATGTAATTGAATTAAATATTTCAATAAACTTTTCACTTGCTTCTTCCCATATTTCTCTGGCCACGCAATTTTCCGAGCGGTAGCATATTTCAGGGTTTTTTATACATTCAACAATGTATAGGGATCCTTCGGTAGCTTCTATGATTTCTAATAGTTTAATTATATCTGGGGGTCTGGAAAGATAATATCCCCCATGTGATCCTCTGGTCGACTTAATCAAGTCGGCAATCTTTAAAGGTATGATCAACTGGCCGAGGTATTTCAAAGAAATATCTTGAGCTTTACTTATATCTTTTAATAACATCGGGCCCTTACCATATTTTATGGCAAGTTCCATCATCAATCTGGAGCTATACTCTCCCCTGGTAGATAGTTTCATATTTAAATCCTATAAAAGTATTAATAGATAAAATGAAAAGCAAATCACTGTTTATAAAGAGCTGGTTTTTATGTAGTATAAGAAATCAGCTTATCGTCTTTAATTATAATTTATATGAACGGATATTAGCACAGACAGCTAGCTTATGACCTGTCCTTGCATTTCTTATTTTAGAAATTACTTTTGTATTTTTAAATCCTGTCTTATCCATTAGTTCCAGAAAATCTTTCTCTGGAAGAGCTCTGCCAATACATCTAAATAGGTCATTTATATTATTCCTAGCATCTTCAGAAAGTTTGTCCTTCAGGACAATCTCACAGAAGACTGTCAACCCTCCGGGTTTTAGTACCCTGTAAACCTCTGCCATAACTTTTTCTTTATCCGGTGAAAGATTGTATATTCCATTTGAGACTACAATATTAAAAAAATTATTTTCAAATGGAAGATCATCTGAAGAACCACAAATAAACTC
>JALHTA010000203.1 GCA_022865545.1 Actinomycetota bacterium
CATCTTTACGGCATCTTCATATTCGTTTTGATCTATATAACCCAGCCGGAACATATTAGTAAGTACCAGGTTTCTTCTCTCCATGGCTGCGTCTTCATCAATATAAGGTGAATGCAGATATGTCTGGAGCAGGCCAGCGATCATGGCACATTCGGAAAGGTTTAAGTATTCGACATCCTTATTGAAATATATCTTGGCGGCTGCCTGTACACCATAGGCGCCTTCTCCCAGATAGACAATATTTAGATATTTTTCAAGTATTTCATCCTTTGAATATATCTGCTCAAGCTGATATGCAAGGACTACTTCCTTGATCTTTCTTTCATAGGTAATATCGTATTTTTCCTCAGGCATATATACATTTTTCACATATCCTTGCGTGATAGTACTCGCACCCTGTTCCACATCACCGGATACAACATTAATAATAAGGGAACGTATTATTCCTTCCATATCGAAACCTGGATGCTGGTAATACCTCTCATCCTCGATGGCTATTACTGCATTTATAAGGTTTCTGGGTATCTGTTGGAGGGGGACAAGTTCACGGTTCTCTTCACCGTGAAAAGTAGCTATAAGTGTTCCGTCTGCTGCATATATTCTTGAGGTCAGGGCACCCTCGGCAGGTGTAAATTCCTCTATTTTTGGAAGGTCATGTGTAAACTGGCCGATAGCCTGGAAAATAAACATTGTGAGTCCCGAAAAACCTACAACAAAAAAGAGGTTTATGGCCAGCAGTATTGCAATAATACCGATGATGGCTTTAAATAATCTTCCCCGCCTCTTATAATGTTTCTTTCTTAATCTGGACATAAGTAAATAGTTTTCTTTATAAAAAATATAATAATTTAATTATCTACTCAAATTTTACATATTATCAAATTTCTACTAAATTTTACATAGGGGAATGCAAAGAGGTAATGATTTTTTGGACTCAAAATATTGCAATGATCAATGGATAAACTATCGGGTATTATTGAAATATTAATAACAAAATGAAAAGCGCAATATTTCAATAGGAATTTCAATAGGAATTAAAATTGACATGCAGAAATAAAGCTGGTAATCTTTTTATATACTAAAAAAACGTTTTGCTGAAAGTATTTCATTTAATATTAATATCCATATATTTTTTAAAATAATATGACTGATGATAATATTTTCCTTCAAATAAATAAGCTTACAAAAAATTTCCCTGGCGTTAAAGCTCTTTCAGAAGTTGATTTCACTGTAAAAAAAGGTGAAGTACACGCCCTGGTAGGCGAAAACGGTGCAGGAAAATCCACACTCATTAAAATCCTTGGAGGGGTCTACAGGGCAGACAGCGGAGATGTATTCCTGGATGGCAAAAAAGTTAATATTGCAAATACGCGCCAGGCCCAGATGAATAAGATCGCTGTGATATATCAGGAATTTTATTTGATACCTGACCTATCAGTGGCTGAGAATATTTTTGTAGGAAGAGAACCAAGAATACTCGGAAAGACTTTCATAAACTGGCGGAAGATGAATTCTGATGCAAAAAAAATCCTGGACAGGCTCGGAATAGATATTGATTGTAAGAAATATGTCTCGGATCTATCGATTGCAGAGAGACAGATGGTAGAGATAGCGAAAGCACTATCCGTAGATGCAAGACTATTTATAATGGATGAACCGACTGCATCACTGACCGAAAAAGAAGTAGTAAAGCTCTTTGAGATCATGGATGAACTGAAAAGGCAGGGGGTCTCTATAATATATATCTCACACCGCCTTGAGGAAGCTTTTAAGTTGTCTGACAGGATAACAGTTCTTAGGGATGGCAAAAAGATCGGCACCATGATCACCAGGGAAACAAATCAGGAAGAAATAGTCTCGATGATGGTCGGTAAAATAGTCAAAGAATACTTTGCCGAGAAGAAGACAGAAGCTGACTGGAAAGAAGTGATGCTGGAAGTTAAGGATTATAATATTGCGGATAATGTATATGATGTAAATTTTAAACTATTTAAAGGAGAGATCCTCGGTTTTGCGGGGGTACTGGGGTCCGGGATACATCCTCTCCTTAGATCGATCTACGGTATTTCCCCGAGAACAACCGGGAATATATATTTTGAAAATAAAAAAGTAGATATTAAGAATTCCCGCAGTGCAATAGAACTTGGTATAGGATATGTCACCGAAGACAGGAAAAACGAAGGGCTTCTGTACGACATGTCTGTCCTGCAAAATCTTACAATAATAATTATTAAGAAATTAACATATATTAAGGGTTTATTTATTAGAGCAAAAAGTGAAAGAAAAGTCTTTGATGATATGAGTAAATCCCTTGATATAAAGTATGCAAGCCCATATCAGAGGATTGTCTATCTCAGCGGTGGTAATCAGCAAAAAGTCGTGATAGGCAGGACCCTTGTAAGTGATACTAAGGTATTGATCCTTCTTGAACCCACCAGGGGGATAGATGTGGGGGCAAAAGCTGAGATCCATAGAATAATGATCGATCTGGCAAAGAAGGGTATTTCTATTATCCTGTCCTCATCAGAACTACCTGAGCTGGTTAATCTGACTGATAGGACATTAGTTTTCTATAAAGGCAAAATAAATGCAGAATTTAATAGGGAAAATATGAATGAAGAAAAGCTGGTAGCAGCCCAGATAGGACAGAATATTAATAATTGATAGAACAGGTTTGTATATTATAGGGGATTATCAATATGCTTTTAAGGGATAGAGAATGGTAAGATTTCTAAAATTATATGAAAAGATCGGAATATTTATACTGATTATCCTGGGGAGTGTTTACTTATCTATTGCCAGTCCAAATTTCTTTAAAGTCGATACAATTTTATCGATCATAACACAGGGTACTTATGGGGGGATCGTCGCTTTTGGAATGGTCCTGGCTATAACAAGCGGAGGGTTTGATCTTTCGGTGGACGCCGTTGTGGCGCTTACTAGTGTTACTTTAGCCATGACCATTCCAAATCTTGGTGTTCCCCTGGCAATTATAGTATCGATACTTTTCAGCTGTATAGTAGGATTTCTAAATGGAGTACTGATCACGAAATTTGGAGTAAATCCTCTAATAACCACTTTATCTATGGCTACTATTGTGAGAGGGGTAGCTTTTTTAATTACAAGGGGAAGACAGATACCAATAAGCCAAAGCGGGTTTATGAACATTGGTACCGGTAAATTATGGGGAATTCCTTATCCTATAATAATAATGGTAGTTATCTTTATTGTATTTTATTTATTGCTATACCAGACTTCGCTTGGGAGGTATATTAGTGCAGTCGGGTCAAATGAGGGAGCAGCCCTTATTTCCGGTTTAAATGTTACATTTATAAAAATAATGGTATATGTGCTTGTTGCCTTCACTGCCAGTATTGTAGGAGTTATAAGGACCTCGCAGGCACTGATAGGAATTCCCAGTATGGCCCCCGGATTTACTTTAACGGTTTTGACCATTACGATCCTGGGTGGGACAAGCTTGTCAGGCGGAAGAGGCAATCTGGTGGGAGCGGTTTTTGCCGGGATATTCATCTCTATGATCTACTATGGTTTGAATCTATTGGGCGTAGAATATTTCTACCAGATGCTCGCAGTAGGACTGGTACTAATATTTGCGCTCTTTATTGACGGACTCAGAGGAAGATATCTGGAGGTTGCCAAGATCAAAGGAATAAAAGTATAGAAGAGGATCAGGAATGGATAACGAAAGGTCCAGGAAGATAAAGCATAAAGCAGGAACAATATGGGGCAGTTTCGGCCTGCCTTTTATTTTAATTATTGTTCTTGCATTTTTTTCAATACAATCGGCTAATTTTGTATCATGGAGGAACTTGCTTAGTACAGTGGGATTCTCATCCTATGTAGCCATAGCTGCAATAGGTATGACCTTTATTATAATGACCGGAAATTTTGATATTTCCATAGGGTCGATGCTTGCCCTGGTCGCAGTACTGGGCTCTTCATTTATTCCAGGGATCGGTGGCGTACTCGGAGTCCTCTCAACACTTATTATCGCAACCCTTCTTGGTTTTATAAATGGATTATTCGTGACCAAGCTCCGCATACCAGCATTTATTACAACTTTAGGAATGCTATTTATTTTCAGGGCACTTGCATATATTTATACTGATAATTATCCTGTATATATAGATAATAGATTCTGGCTCTTTATTGGCAATGGCAAGATCTTTAAGGTAATACCTCTTCCGATTATTATAACTGCAGTTTGTTATACCGTAGCCTATCTGGTCCTCAGAAGATCACCCCTTGGCAGATATATTGTAGCGGTAGGAACCAATTCAAGGGCTGCTGAGCTTTCAGGAATAAATGTGGATAATATCAAGATATTTGCCTTTGCATTTTCAGGATTTTTTGTCGGGGTCGCAGCAGTCATAAATTCTGCAAATATGGGTGCAGCCAATCCGGGTCTACTGGGTCAAAACTATGAGTTTCAGGTAATAACCGCAGTGGTCCTGGGCGGTACCCTGCTGGGCGGCGGTAATGGCAGCCTTGGTGGTGCATTGGTTGCGGCGATGATAATAACATTTCTTGGAAACGGGATGGGACTACTGCAGGTAGGTTCTTACTGGCAATTAGTAGTCACCGGAATGGTAATGATCATTGCTGTCTCACTTAATAAGTTAAAATTCTATTTACTTGGACAGGGAGAATTATAGCCGGTCCAGGTATGCTGTTTTATAACAAAGTATAAATTTATTATAAATATTTTTAATATCTTAACAGGTGAAATGGGAGGGGGTGGATTAAAATGAAAGAATATAGGGTTTGTTTAAATAATAATCGTTGATCATAAAATTACAGGTGATCATCTACTTGAACAAACCCGATCAGCACTTTATTAATGGATGAAAAAAGAAAGATTAGGAGGGATTAAGATGAAAAGGACATTGTTGTGGGTCGTAGTCGTAGTAATGAGTTTGTCAATGATCGCAATGATAGGACTTTCTGGCTGTAAGGAAGATGCAGCAGGTGGAGATGCAGGTACAGCAGAACTAAAAAAAGCTGAAGACATAACCATAGGTTTTTCATTATGGACCATGCAGTTTACTTTCTTCCAGAATGTC
>JALHTA010000204.1 GCA_022865545.1 Actinomycetota bacterium
AAAGAAGTCGATAAAACCACCATTATGATCAGCATGATGGTGCGTAAAAAAGAGATGGGATATCTGGGTATGTTGAATACCTGCCATAATAAGTTTGTTTAATACCCCATTTCCGCAATCGATTAAAAAAGTTTTATCTCCTGCCAGAAGGGCGCTTGCCGCTTTTGAGCGGGAATATCCGCTTAAGGGATTACCGGTTCCAAGGAGTATCCATTTCATAGATACTGGATCGTTTTTAAGAGGATTTATGATAAGTCCATCAAATGGTTTACTCTGGGAGTGTTTTATGTTTTCTACTCTCATATTTACATCACTTCCATTTATCCAGGGCTATTCTCAGAGCCTCGTTTCCCTTTTGTTTTGCAAGCTCATCTATATCAGTACCATCTGCAAGGGCTTTAACAGTCTGCATTATAGCCTTTGCACCATGGGCCGGACCCATGGGATGTCCCAGGATCGCACCTCCGACTGCAAGCATTATTTCACTGCCCAGGTCAACAGTTATCCTTCTTGCACTATTCGGGGTTATCCCTCCACCGATAAGCGGCATAGTGGGAAGGACGTCATATAATGGAAGCCTTTGTGCATCAGCGATCTGGAAATATCTTCTTTTAAGGAAAGGATAAGTACTGTAGGGTGAGCTGAACATGCATACATCTGCTCCAGCGATCCTTGCAAGTTTTCCAAGCATCAGGGGAGTTGATATTCCCGTATAAGGGGACTCTGACATTGCACCTACACTGGCATAATGAGCTACCAGTGGAACAGTAATAGCAGGATCTTCGGCCAGAGCCTGAAGTGCTCCCAGTCCTGTCGCCACAAAGTTTACTAAAAGTGCTCCTGCTCCTGCATCTACCGCACGATGTGCGTGCTCTATCATCTTATCCTGCCGGTCCGTTATATTGACACAATACCTGGCAAGATGCCCCGTTTCCTTCTCTACCTCTCTTGCTGCTTTAGTATAGCTTTTTACCCTTTCAACTAATGGGCCATAAGATGTGTCTGCAAATAGTTCATCATCCTTTATAAGATCTATGCCACCGGATGCGATCTCTTTAAATATCATTGCACCTTCACCAGGTGTATAACCGAGGCATGGTTTTATCATATTAAGTACTATTGGTCTTTTTTGGATCCCAAAATACTTATATAGGCGGTCAATTCCATAACGGGGACCCTTAAAATGACTTAAAAACTTTTTAGAAAATTTAAGATCTATAAGTTTTACCTGGGCCGAGGTAGAGACATCATTTCCAAGAAGCGTAGTAAAGAGCATAGGAAATTGAGCACCAAAGTTTTCATCAGGAAATGCGATCTGGATAATATGTGCTGTTTCTTCAGGAACATCACCAGTTAATTCTGCCGGGGGGATATCATAGATCGCAGTAATGCGCCCACCATATTTTTTTCTCATTTCATTTGTTATGCCCGGTACGGGAAGCCAGGTTCCAAGTGTCTGGCCGATAGCAAAAGATTTTGCTTTTTCATATATGTCAGCATCTTTTGTTGATCTGAAAAAATAGGAGGCAATTATATAGTCGCCTTCATAAGTTTCTTCTGGTAAAGCTAAGGGTTGGATGTTTTCTTCTTTATTCATTTACTCTCCTCAGTAAATCTTTTCTATCTCTTCTCTTAAGATTTTTACCCAGTTAATAATATTATCCGGATTTTTCCCCAGAGTGTGATTATCCTTCATTATTATTTCCACAACACAACCTTTTGTCTTTTTAAGGAAATCGTTGATCTTTTGCCTGATAATTTCTTTATCTATTACTGGCACTGCAAGGACAGCAGGATTAGGTTTTAAGGAAAATACATAATCATCCTTTAAATTTTCTGCCATTATTTCCAGGTCGGACCATGGGGATACTGAGACCCGTCTCAGGTTTGGTATTCTCTTTACGATTTCCCATCGCTTATCCAGGGGCTCACAGCACCCATAGCAATTAAGCCCGAATCTTTCAAGCAGGGGTAATTGATAGGGAAAGACAAATTCTTCAAACATCTGGGGGGACACACTTCCTGTTTCCTGGCTATCACCAAACCCCCACATATCAATTGTCCTGACATGTTCCTTACTAAATCCTTTGGCAGGCAATTCATCTGTATACCCGAATCCACCAGAGCCGACATAGGTATCAGCATTTAGCGAAAGGAGTCCCTTTTCTTCCAGATAATCTAATTTCGTTAATGTTCCATCCCTGAGTATAGACATCAGTTGATGGATAAGTTTCGGATTATCAAGCATGTCCAGCATAATATTTTCCAGACCCCTCAAAAACGCGAGGTCCATAGTTAGTCCAAGTGTCCACCACCATCTGCCGACAAGTCTTATTTTTAACTGGTCCCCGAATATATCATCAGCAATTGCAATGGTATCTTCAGTAGTCTTATGATCTACTTTTATTCTGGGATAATGAATTTTTTTCACATCGTGAGTATTCTTAACCGGGGCCTCCCAGACATAAGAACCTCCTCCTGTGCCACCTGATACCAGGGAATCCAAACCCCATCCATCATCTGTAAAAGTATATCCTATATCAAAATATGGCTCGGTCACCTTATCATCTTTGATGGACTCCACCCAGAAGATCTCTTTTCTCAGCACAGCCTCCCATCTTCTTGCAAGGCTGCCGGTGCATTCTATTTTGTTTTCTGTGACTATCTCATTCCAACCATTTTCCGGATCACAAAAGACAACCGGTCTTTTAGTTTTAAGCATATCATGGTCTGTCCATAGTTTTCTTTTTTCATCTTCTGCGGGGGAACTGGCAAATTCTGCCACCCTGGCCGCAAGACCTTTTAGTATTTCCTTATCCTTTTTATTGATGGATAGTTCTTGTCTTTTTGCAGCATTAAATTTTGGTGTACTGCCATAATCTGAGACATTCCACAGGCCTGTTGCGTTTTCAACCATTTAAAAGTCTCCCTGTTTTATGGTAATAAAAATAGCACCCATTTCTTAATTATATATGAAAAAGGTGCTATTTTATTAAAAAATAATTAAATAATATTTCTTAGCCACTCTACACTTTTCTGCATATTCTCATCGGTTCCGCTGCATTCTACGGAGACTTCGCCATCCCATTTAGTCTCATTTAAATATTCAATAACCTTTTTGATATTATCAGCATTTACTCCTCCTCCAACAAATGCTTCACTCATAGCTATACCGGTTTCTTCGCCACGGACCGCAGCAGCAAGCTCAGCTGTTACATCTTTTATATGGCAGTGAGTCAGATACTTACGGAGAGGTTTTAAAACATCCAGAGGTTCCTGGCCGGATATATAGGTATTACCCGTATCAAGACAAAATCCTAGATATTCTGATTCAAAATGGGAGAAAAGCTTCAGCATAAACTCTACATCATTTGTAAGGGCACCATGGGTTTCAACATTGACTATTATTTTAAAATCTTCCGCCCATTTAAGGAGTTCCGTATAATTCTTTACTGCGATCTTAAATGCTTCATCTTTGGTCATGCCATCTTCGATTATTGCGCTGTCTGTAGTATCCACCTTTTTCGCACCCAGGTCGCTTGCAAATCTTATTGCCTGTTGGGTATAGAAAACGCCTCTCATCGTTCCCATATTGCCCATCATCGGGGAAGCCGAGTCTATTTGAGAAACAGGCATTCCCTTGCTTTCCGTAAACTTCCTGATCTGTATGGGATTATCCCACAAAGAGACAGAAGGTTCATAACCCAGAGCCTGGACAAAATAAATACCGTAAATCACTCCAAATTCGATATGCTCCAGTTTGTTCTTGGCACCCAGCTCCACACCAGCTTCAAAAGAACCGCTTAAAGTCCTGAGATTGTCTGTGTGCATCCCTAATCTTATCATCGTTGACCCTCCTATTTTTTAATGATTGTGAATAAAAATCCTCAAGTACTATTGTATTGCTTAAAATGTATTATCGAAATGATTTTTATTTTTGAGTAAATGCTTTTAATTAATAGTGCTACTGAAATATACAATTGACCCTCAAAACTTTTCAATGATAAAAAATTCAATATTGAATATAAAATCTCATGAAAAATCTAGCACATTATCACATAATAAAGAATTTATGTCAATACTTTGAACGTATGTCTGGACATACGTATTTTAATATGTTAATATAATTTTAATTTGAATATTGATCGGTTAAATTTTATACACGCTTAGTTGTGAATTAAATGTCAAAAATTAAAGGCTGACTGATGGTGGTGGATAATTTAGTGATCTTGTATTAAAATTATAGAGGGTCGACTTTTGAGGGATAAAAAATCTATATTACTAATTAATAATAATTTCACGAAGAAATTCTCTTATTTTCCGCACAGTTGGATGAAGACTATATTGTAGGAGGTAAATCATATGCCCGAACACTTGATTCTTGAAATGAAAAATATCTGTAAAGCATTTCCGGGTGTAAAAGTTTTTGATTGTTTTGGATTTGATCTGAGGGAAGGTGAGATCCATTGTGTAGTAGGTGAAAATGGTGCCGGTAAATCGACTCTTATTAAGATGTTTTCGGGAGCCCACACACCAGATGATGGAGATATCTATCTTGATGGAGAACTGGTCAAAATACCAGATCCGCGTTCTGCCATGCAGCTGGGAATCCAGACAATATATCAGGAGCATACACTTTTTCCATTCTTAAGTGTCATGGAAAATCTCTATGCAGGTAATGAGATCTCTAATGGAGTCACTTTAAACAGAAGAGAGATGATCAAAAAAACCAGTGGCATACTGGAAGACCTCCACTCAAATATAGATCCGTTGGATATAGTTGGACAACTTGGTAGTGGTGACCAGAAGACTGTGGAAATAGCAAGAGGTCTGCTTCAGGAATCAAGGATCGTCATACTTGATGAACCTACATCATCTTTTTCCCAGACTGAGATAGATCACTTGCTCAGTATTATTAAGAAACTCTCTGAAGATGGGATAAGCATTATCTATATTTCCCACCATCTGGAAGAGGTATTTAAAATAGCAGACAGAGTAACAGTTATACGGGACGGGATCAAGATAAATACATATGGATCTGAGGATATTACTGAACAAAAGTTGATAAATGATATGGTCGGTCGCGATGTCTCACTTTTCTACAAGAGAGATAAAGTACCCATTGGTGATGTCTTGTTTGAAGTTAAGGATTTAAAAGGTAATGGAGTCAAAAATGCATCTTTTTCTGTTAGAAGAGGCGAGTTAGTAGGAATAGCAGGCATGGTAGGCTCAGGAAGAACTGAACTTGCACAAATACTGTTTGGAGCCAGGAAGGTGGATTCAGGGGAGATCATAATAGGCGGGAAAAAGGTCAATATCAAGACACCCCTTTCTGCTATTACTAATAATATGTGTTATATTACCGAGGACCGGCAGGAAACAGGTCTTTTCCTACAGCATTCTCTTGACAAGAATATTCCCATAGCCAGTTACACACAAACAACAACACCTTTTGCTATACCAGGTGAAGACATAAGACTTACACAAAAATATATTGATCTACTAAAAATTATAACACCAAGTGTATTCCAACAGGTCATGTTTCTTTCTGGTGGGAACCAGCAGAAAGTAGTTTTGGGAAAATGGTTCGCTACTGATGCTGACATTTTTATTTTCGATGAACCAACAAGGGGTATAGATGTAGGTTCTAAAGAAGAGATATATAGGATTACTGTAGACCTGCTGCGCCAGGAAAAAGCTGTGATCATGATTTCCTCCGATATGCCTGAACTAATTGCTATGAGTGATAAGGTAATGGTAATGAGAAACGGAAGCATGGTAGAGGAAATTACAAAAGATCAAATAAGTGAAGAAAATATACTTAAACACTCGATTGGAGGAAGCATTAAATGAGATCTACAAATCCGTTTAGAAAAATCACCAAGCATGAGAATTTGCCTCTTTTCCTGGTACTTCTGGTTATTATTGTTGTAGTAATTTTGGTAGAATTTTTTACGGTGAGAAGCATGAATATTACCACGGTAGCATTCATTAAACCTATGAATATCTCAAATGTTCTTCTGCAGGTATCTGTAACAGGGATGTTGGCTCTTTCGATGACATTTATCATGATCTCGGGACAAATCGACTTATCCGTCGGCCAGATGATGTGTTTTATCGGTACTGGAATGGCATTCTTAATAAAGACTGTAGGAATTAATGAATGGGGAGCAGCAGCTATTGCTATTGTAGTAACAGTAATGTTCCAACTCATAATGGGTCTTATCATCTCGAGGACCAGGCTGGAGTCATTCATAGTATCCCTGGGCTTTTTGAGTATATACCGCGGTTTTACATATCTCATCACAAATGGCAGGGAGATCACCACTGAAGGAAGATTCACCTTCCTGGGGAGGACCTATCTTGACCTTACAGATAATTTCAGGATCGCCATGCCGGTAATAATATTCATAGCGCTTACTCTAATCGTATGGTTTTTACTCAGGTATACAAAATTTGGCCGGAGGGTATATGCTGTAGGAGGAAATGAGAATGCAGCATATCTTGCTGGTATTAATGTAAAGAATTTTAGATTACTGCTATATGGAATTAATGGTGTTTTTATTGCCATTGCAAGCATGACACAGTTATCCAGGCTGGGTGTAGGAAGTCCGCTTATGGGTGAAGGTAAGGAGATCGAAGTAATAGCTGCCGTAGTTGTCGGCGGTGTTGCCCTGGTTGGAGGCAGGGGAAATGCATGGGGTACCTTTATCGGGGTACTACTGCTTGGTATTATATCCAATGCACTTAATATTCTTGGTGTTAGCCCGCACTACCAGTATGTAATGAGAGGACTACTTATAATCTTTGCCGTATCACTGACATATTTTAGTAGTTTAAGAGCTTCATCTGTCAAAATACAGATAAAGGAGGGTCAAGAGTAAAGTATAAAAAATGCATCATAACTATGATGCGACAGTTTCCTGCTAGGAAAAATGTAAAAGGTAAAATATAAAAGGAGGGAAAGTTATGTTAAAGAAGCTATTAATTGTTGTAATGTGTATAGCTTTACTGGGCTTCATCGGTGTAGGTTGTAAAACAGAAGCAGCCCCGGATGAGGAAGCCATGGAAGAAGAAACAGCCGCTGGAGTCGATCTTACTGGCGTAAAAATCGGATTTGTAAACGCAGGTCCAGATGACTATTATGCTCAGTTTGGTAATACCTTTAAGGCCATCGCAGAGGATTACGGTATGGACGTTACTGAACTTAACTCTGACTATAAGCCAGAGCAAGAATTAGCTAATGTCCAGGATCTTATTGCAAAAGGTGTTGAAGCCATAGCAGTTATTACTGCAGGTGCTGAAGGTAGTGCAGCAACTATTGAAGCTGCTAATGATGCAGGCGTACCAATATTCTTTATTGCTGGTAAACCTGCTATTACATCGGGTACTGATCTTGCAGGACACGTTACAGATAACTTTGTTATCATGGGTTATCAGGTCGGTAAATGGGTTATAGATAATGTTGAAGATCCAGTTGCTGTAAACATACCAGGATTCCTGGGACAGGGACCAGCTGAAGGCGAGATCGTAGGTTTCGACCTTGCTTTTACAGAAGCCGGATTGGAATCACCATTCCTGACTGCAAGTTCAGAATGGCAAAGGACTCTTGCTATTCCTATCACTCAGGACCTCGTAATATCAGGTAGGGAATTTAATGTACTGTTTGCATGTAATGAAGAAACAGCCGCAGGTGTTCTCACTGTATTTGAAGAGCAAAATGTGACTGGTGTAACATTAGTATCATGTAATGGTAAGGAAGAGGGTTGGGCCTGGTTGGAATCAGGTCAAATGTCTGCAACATCACCTAATCCGCCATCACTAAATGCTGACATTTCTGTTCAGCAGATAGTAAGGCAACTCTCAGGTGAAGACTTCCTACAGTATCTGCAGATAATGCCCTGGGACGTACTTACAAAGGATAATCTTGATAAGGCTATTCCATGGATCACAGCAGATTATCTTGCAGGCCGTACAGCTAATGAGTTCCAGTGGGATCTAGCATTCTATGAAAAAGCTTATACAGATAACGCGGATGTCTTCGTAGATTTTGATGCTAAGCTTGTTGAATATCTAGCAAATAGTTAAATATCGCATGGTTTAATTAGCAGGGAACATAGCTAACTAGCTATAGCAATAAACCAGTGATTCGCTGATATATAGCCTGTAGGTTTTCCTGCAGGCTATATATTTTCTGTGATCTTTATTTCCATATGATCTATGTAAAAAATATAAAACCAGATGAACGTATGTCTGGACATACGTATTTATATATGCTAATATAAAATACATCATACCATTGATTAAAGACTCTTATTATTGTTCTAGC
This sequence comes from Actinomycetota bacterium, assembly GCA_022865545.1. Taxonomy (GTDB): domain Bacteria; phylum Actinomycetota; class Humimicrobiia; order Humimicrobiales; family Humimicrobiaceae; genus M55B120. The sequence goes on from JALHTA010000204.1 coordinate 8,330, forward strand.
TGAGGGTTAACGGGAGAAGCAGTGGATAAGAATATCAGAAAAAAAAGGATAATATTCTTTGGTTCAGAAGAAATGGACTTCACCAGCAGGCATCTAGATCATTTCCTAAAATTTGACCCTAATATAGTGGGCTTTGTAGTCGATACCCGTGGGGTCCGTTCAACTACAGTAAGTAAGTCAAGTGCCTTTAAGGATATTATAAAAGTCGCTGAAGAAAAAGATGTGCCTGTGTTTAATCCTGAGACAGTAAAAAATACAGGTCTTGTTGATGATTTAAAGAAACTTGATCCGGATGTCTTTATAGTATGCGGCTACCAGTTCTTCCTTCCCGGGGAAATAATAGATATACCTCCAATGGGAACCCTTAATTTTCATGCTTCACTTTTACCAAGGCATTCAGGAATGCATCCCGGCTTCTGGACAATATATTATGGTGATAAATTTTCGGGAATGGTAATACATTTTATGGATGAAGGCATAGACACAGGAGATATCGCCTACCGCTCAAAAATACCTGTAAATTCCGGAGACAATATCGAGGTCCTGTATAAAAGGATCTATGAGACCTGCCCGGGCCTTATAAAACAATTGATGATAGATATGGAAAATAACACAATTCCAAGGACACCTCAAAACTATTCAGACTATATATATAATTACGAGATCACCGGTAAAGATTTTGAACTTGATTTCAGGCAGCCTGCCGAGATTCTTATGGGCAGGATAAAGATGCTCCCCGGGAAATTTTATTTTGTCCTGGATGGAGAGAAATATTTTGTAGAGGATTGTATGGTTTTTAAAGAACATGTCGATACCAGAAAATTTGAAACAGGGAAGCCATACCGACTAGATGACAAAACATTTTTTGTTACTCCAAGGAGCTTTATTGAAATCACCCGTGCAGAAAAAGATGGACAGAAAGTCGATCTATTAAGTCTAATATAATAAGTATGTTTTATATAAATTGAGTATTTAAACTGTAAAGATTTAAACAATATTCAGGGAGAAGTGATCATGATAAAAAGAACCAGAGAAGAAATAATTGCGGGAATGAGGGATAAGATAAAAAATAAAAAACCTATTGCAATGGGAAGCTGTGGAACTGGACTTACTGCAAAGCTTCTGGAAAAAGCTGGTTTTGATGCAGTTTCCCCATTTGGCGGCGGAAAACTGAGGAGTAATGGATGGGGCTCCATGTATCAATATTGGCCAGTATATGATGCCAATGGAGAGCTCTATAATCTTTGCACGCAGAGTATTATTCCAATACTTAAAGGTGATGCATTTGTGCTGGCCTGCATCAATGGCAATGATCCGAACAGGGATATGGGTTTTTTCCTCCAGCAGCTAAAAGATGCTGGTGTTATGGGAGTCCTAAATGTCCCCTCCATAACTGCCTACGACAAGGATAGTGAGATATACCAGATATTGACCCAGAGCGGCATAACTCTGGAACAGGAGATCAAGGTTCTAGCAGAAGCCAGGGAGATGGGACTAATAACAGCTACTATGCCCTTTGATATTGAAGATAGTCTAAAGACCATAAAAGAAGCCGATGTAGATATATTTTGCTTCCATGCCGGCACCACCAAGGGCGGGCTTATAGGGTTTGATACAAAATCCACATTGGAAGATACAGCAAATAGGACTGAAGAAGCAAACAGGGAAGCTTTAAAGATTAATTCTGATTTGATCCTTTTAAGCCATGGAGCATCTCTGGTAACCCCTGAGGATGGACAGTATATCATGGATAATACCTCATGCCATGGCGTATTTACCGGCTCTGCCACAGAAAGGATCCCCATTGAAAATGCAATAATGGATATTGCCGGAAAGTTTGCAAATTTGAAAATGAAATAAATTTAAAAAATATTTTTAAGTATATTTATAAAAAAGGAAGAGGGGTGTCAAAAATGAAAAAAAAGATCATTATCCTGGGGTGCATGGATACAAAGGGACAGGAGTATGCATTCATAAAAGATATAATCGAGAAGGCTGGCTGCGATACTCTTTTGATCGATGTAGGGGTAATAAACCCGCCAATGTTCAAGCCTGATATAACCAGGCAAGAAGTTGCCAAAGCTGCAGGCAAAGACTTTGACCAACTGATAAAAGATGGACCTACGCGTGACAAGATCGCTCCTATTATGACCGAGGGGGCAAAGAAAATAGTAGTAGGTCTGGTAAAAGATAAAAAAGCCGATGGTATAATCGCCCTTGGCGGAACACAAGGCACATCACTTGCCACAGATGCTATGAGGGAACTTCCAGTAGGGTTTCCAAAGGTCATGGTATCCACAATGGCCTCAGGAGACACATTTAAATTCGTAGGACTCCGTGACATAACGATGATGAACTCTGTAGCCGATATTATGGGTCTAAACAGGGTAACAAGGAAAATACTTGCCAATGCTGCAGGAGCCATATGCGGTATGGTAGGAGTGGATAAGGATTCAGTAGTGACTGATAAGCAGCTTATTGCCATTACAACTGTTGGAGTTACAACTCCCGGAGCCATGGCAGCTAAAAAGGTGCTTGAAGATGCCGGATATGAGACTGTAGTATTCCACGCAGTAGGTACAGGCGGACAAGCAATGGAGCAACTGGTAAAAGAAGGAGATATAAAGGGTCTACTTGATATAGCTACAGTTGAAGTAATAAACCAGATGCTTGGAGGATTTCTTGCCGCTACTCCTGAAAGGATGACAGTGGCCACAGAGATGGGCATACCCCAGGTAATCTGCCCGGGAGCTATAGGAGATGTAGTCTTTGGACCACCCGAAGATATACCAGAAAAATTTAAAGGCAGGGCATATGCTATTCACAGCTCACTGTTTACATGCGTTAGGACTACAGCCGAAGAGGTAAGAGCGCTTGCCATAGAACAGGCAAAGAGGGTGAATCCAGCTAAAGGGCCGGTAGAATGGTTTATTCCGATGAAAGGTTTCTGTTCCCACTCTGTTGAAGG
>JALHTA010000205.1 GCA_022865545.1 Actinomycetota bacterium
CAGATCCTTTATGAGATATTAAAGGGTTTCTCTTTTTCGCATATAAGGATCGGGAAGACTCCTGCCATATTTCTCCAGAACATGCTTGGGTTTATTCAAAATCTTAAAAATAATCTTATCTCAACAGGGGATTTTTACAAATATATCTCTGAACATGAAAAAATACTGGCTCCCTATAAAAGTAGGGCATTATCTTCTGAGGAAGAGGGCCTAATCGGTATATCCAGCGAATTATTCGAGATCTATCTTAATTATGAAAAGGTCAAGTCGAACCGCAATACCATAGACTATCAGGACCAGGTTTTTATGCCATATTTCTTACTATCAAGAAGAAAAGCACTTCAGGAAAGATATAGATCAAAATATAAATATATTTTTATTGATGAATTCCAGGATACAAATATTGCACAGGCACAGCTGATGACACTTCTGTATAAGAAAGGGGAAAATAATATCATGATAGTTGGTGATGATGACCAGGGTATATATTCTTTCAGGGGCGCCTGCATCGATAATATTTTAAATTTTGATAAGTGGGATTGCTTCAATCAAGATGAAACAAAAAACTTTTTCCTTTCTACAAACTTCCGGTCGGGACCGGAAATAATAGACTCTGTCCACAGCATAATATCCCGGAACGAGAACAGGTTTGAGAAGGAGTTTAATGCATTCGATAAAAACAAAGAATCACTGGTCCTTTTTGATATTAATAGAACAATCAAGGAAGAAGCGCAGTCGCTTGTAGAAAATATAGAAAAAATAATTTCATATGGCGGAATAAAACTAAAGGATATGGCAATCATATCCCGCCGGAAAAGGTTTGATGCGATCGTAGAAGCCCTTAAGAGAAATAATATAAAGTATGAGTTGATCGGTGGAAGAAATTTTTACTTTGAGCCAGAGGTACTGTTTATTGTCTCATGGTTAAAAGTGATAAATAATATTTTTGATGAGGTTTCTATCATTCATATTCTAAAATCTAAGGAATACCGGATAAGCGACAGGGATATTTTTTTCTTGAAAAATCCAGCGGAGAATATAAGCGATACTAATATTATCAATATGATCGAGCGGTCCGGCAGCAATAAATCAATAAGCATTGAAGCAAAAACGAGACTAAATAGTTTTCTAGGGCACCTTCTTTATTATATTGGAAGATCAAGGATGCTTGATCTTAAAGAACTTATAAGTCTCGTCTTTGAGGATACAGGACTATCAGATGAACTAAAGTCAGACTTTGATGCTTCTGCAAAGGTCAAGCTAAGTAATATCGAAAACCTTATAAGAGTAGCTTCTGATTTTCAAAAGTCTTACCTGGATGCGGGACTTGAAAGTTTTATGGTCTATTTAAAAGACATTGCAAAAACAGATTATGATAATCCGGATAAAATAGAGATCTCCGTAGAGAATTCAATAAAACTGATGAGTATTCATGCTGCCAAAGGTCTTGAATTTGAGGTAGTATTTTTGCCTATGCTCTGGAAAAATGATTATCTTGGGCGCAGTAGTGGGAAAAATGGATTTGTGGTCCCGGCTGAATTAAGAAATGACAGCAGTATCTGGAAGGAAAAGAAAAACTACAGGAGTGCAGTTTCCTTCAATGAAGACTTAAAGAAGTTAAAAGTGGAGGAAGAAAGAAGGATATTCTATGTTGCTTGCAGCAGGGCAAAAAAGATACTGTTTCTTTCATATAGTCAATTTGATGAATCAAATCATAAAGAAGATCTGGCTGGTGACAATAAAAAAGTAAAGGAGATAGTTCCTTTCTTTATGGATCTTCTGAAAAAGGGAAGTCATTTGATGCCGATTCGTGATCCTGGGAAAGAATTTCTGCAGGAGCTTTGTCCGGAAAAGAATACTTATAGATGTTTTGATATGAAAGAAATGAAAAAGATGTCCGGTGAGAGGGGAAAAAACAGGTCAATAAATAATAAAAGTACTTATAGGACTGGATGGAAAAAAATAGAAAAAAATTTGGGTCAGATGACAAATGATATTGAAGGGGGACTAAAAAGTAAAAAAGATACTTTGAGAGTTTTAAGAGCTGTATCAGGGGGTAAAGATAGGATTTCAATATCAACTTCTGTAATAAATGATTCAAGGAAGTATTTGGAAGAGGTAAATAAAAAATTTAATGAAGGTAAATTTAATGAAGGTCCCTATCAGGATATTATAGCAGCTGGCCAGAAGGACCAAATTCTTTTTTCCCTTACACCAGTATTAGATTATCTGGAATGTCCATCCCTGTATAAGTGGAGGTATGTCTATTCTATACCGGCCAGACCGGATGAAAAAATGGAAAAGGGAGAATTGATACATAAATATATAGAGAACTCCACGATGCTTAGATTCGAAGACCCCAAAGCCATACAGGATCATCTCCTGCAAAAATATTATCCGGAAGGTGTCAAGTCCTATCTAGAAGTATTTGAAGAAAGCGAGTTTGCTGATTTTTCGGATAGTACTCCCCGGAAATTGATGCTGGAACAGTTATTTTATTACAGAATAGGGAAGTATTTTATCACAGGAAAGCTGGACAGGGTGTCTTTGTATAAGAATGGTTTTGCAGAAGTAGTGGACTATAAGATGTCTGGACATAAAATAGAAAAAATTCCAGCCTCTCGCGCAAATATGCCGGAAAGGTATAGGCTGCAGTTGATGACCTATATTGGAGCTGTATCGGACATCCTGGGAATGGACCCTGATAATATTAAAGGGAAACTTCTGTATCTTGGAAACGGCCTGGTTGACTCAATAAGCGGCAGTCCCTCTATTATTGATGAGATCCGGGGTACTTTATCGAATGCGATGAAAAGTATTTCAAATGGAGATTTCAATACTTCAAAAAAGACCGGCTGCAATGATAATTGCGAGTATTTTAAGCTGTGTTTTAGATAATTAAATAAAAGCTTAGACTCCTAGACTTTTTTACACCAGTGAGAATACTCTTCTACCTCATTTATGACTATTTTAAAATACAGTTCCTGTATTCTGCGTGTTATGGGACCCATTTCACCATTCCCTACAGTCCTTTTATCGACAGAGCCGATGGGTGATATCTGAGCGCCTGTTCCGCAGAAAAATAGTTCATCAGCGATATATAGTTCTGTCCTGTCGATCGGTCTTTCCACTACTTTAATATCATCCATCCGGGAGGCTAGTTCGATCACAGTATCCCTTGTTATCCCTTCAAGTATATCATTTGTGACAGGAGGGGTGATAAGCGTATCATTTCTTACCATAAAAATATTCATAGCGCTGCCTTCGCTTACATGCCTTCCGTCAGTAGATAGGACCAGTGCTTCATCATAACCATTCATGATAGCTTCAGTCTTCTGGAGGGCGGCATTTACATAAGAACCTGATATTTTTGCCCTGGGAGGTATTGAATTATCAGAGATCCTGTCCCACGATGAAGTGCATACGCTAATAGCTTTATTTGTATCAAGATACATTCCAAGAGGTATTGAATATATAAAAAGATCCTGATCATTTCCAATAAGTTTTGGCCCGATATTCAGACCACTATTATATGAAAAAGGTCTTATATAGGCATCCTCGGTATATTTTTCTTTCCTGAGCAGTTCCATGGTCAAATCACAGAGTTCACTGGCAGAATATTTAATTTCGATCATAAGTATTTTTGAATTGAGAATAAGTCTCTGAAAATGTTCCGCCATTCTAAATGTATAACTGGTTTTTGTATTCTTATTCCAGTAGCTCCTGATTCCTTCAAATACTCCTGTACCGTATTGAAGTGCATTAGTCCTTATATCTATCCTGGCTTCCTTGATCGGAATTATCTTGCCTTCAAAAAAAGCATATTTGGGATGAGCCATATTATCCTTTCATAAGAGATTTCAATTTGTAATATTTTACTTATTTTGGAAATTTTTTGCAAAAAAAACCCCAAGTTATCTTTTACCCTTGCTTACGCTTTAGGCTACTCAACATCTCGGGGTCTCATCCTTAGAACTTTTCTCAGGTTCTTTTTAGAGAATTAACTTACTTTTTTCTTTCTTTCGTCAGAAGATTTCAGTCATTTCTTCAAGTTACCTCCTGCTCTAAGGTTGTATTTAATATAACAAAAATAAATAGTAAAGTCAAATTTTAGGAGATTTTATCAGAGATTAATCATCCACTCTCAATTTCACCAATAAATACAGGAATAATCAGACATTATTGATACTGGCAGGTCTTAGCATTTTCCAAATGGTGCTTTTAGAGACAGAATTTCTGGCTATTTTGGTGTTTTGGGGTGCCTAAAACATATTAAATCTGGTAATATTAAATTACTTGTGAGGGTGATCTTTTAAATATCTCGTATCGGGGGTGCTATATAGGGATAGGCGGAAGTGGATGGGCCAGGCTCAAAAAATCTGCCTGTATTTTCTTTATCAGATTAAGTTTGGTCCTTATCTTTTTATCTTTTAAGTTTCTGCTTCTAAAGATATTAAAGATATTTACCGCCATAAATAGAAACAGCAAGAATACCATGATGGCATTTTCGCTGTGCCGGTAAATATGTTCTGCGTTCCACATATCGGCCGTTTCCTTAAAGCAGCGGTTCTCAATATGCCATCTGCTGTGGCATACCTTGACCGTATTTTTAAGATCACCTATATTTTTAGAAACATCCAGATTAGTTGCCCACATCCAATTTGTTCTCTCTTCAGTATCTTCCCATCCCCTGCCGTCTTTTGAGTGGATCCTTTTTCTGGTTGTCTCCTCTGATACTATAACCC
>JALHTA010000206.1 GCA_022865545.1 Actinomycetota bacterium
AGGCGCTACTGGCTGTTCTTTGTTGAACTCCAGCTTTTCAGCGCATCAATGCTGGGGCTTGTGCTTGCCCATAATTACCTTCAGATGTTTATATGCTGGGAACTTGTCGGTCTTTGTTCATATCTATTGATCGGTTTCTGGTATGAAAAAAAATCTGCAAGTGATGCTTCAAAGAAAGCTTTCCTTGTAACAAGGGTCGGGGATGTAGGGATGCTCATAGGGATCCTGCTTTTATTTACTGCGACCGGGACACTTACATTCGGCGGTGTTTTTGGAGCAGCTGAGGCCGGTTCAATATCGCCAACCATGATAACTGCTATAACGGTCCTTCTTTTCTGCGGGGCTATGGGAAAATCTGCACAATTTCCACTGCATGTATGGCTTCCTGATGCAATGGAGGGCCCCACACCTGTAAGCGCACTTATACATGCAGCTACAATGGTCGCAGCAGGCGTATATCTTGTGGGGAGGAGTTTTCCGCTGTTTTCACATTCTCCCCAGACCATGATGGTCGTTGCAGCCATAGGGGCCTTTACCGCTATTTTTGCAGCCTCGATCGCAGTGGTTCAGACAGATATCAAAAGGGTGCTTGCATATTCTACGATCAGCCAGCTCGGGTATATGATACTTGCCCTGGGGATCGGGGCATATGTGGCAGGTATGTTTCATTTGATGACCCATGCATTTTTTAAGGCCCTGCTCTTCTTAGGTTCAGGAAGTGTGATACATGCCGCTGGTACCCAGGATATAAGGGAGATGGGCGGACTTGGCAAGAAGATGAAGATAACAACATGGACATTTGTAGTGGGCTCTTTGTCACTTTCAGGATTTCCGCTTCTAGCAGGATTCTGGAGTAAAGATGAAATACTTGGATATGCCTTTTCGAATGGAAGATATGTGATATTTGCAGTAGGAGCTTTTACAGCATTTCTTACAGCCTTCTATATGTTCCGGCTAATATTTGTAGTATTTTATGGAAAACCCAGTAAAGCCGCTGAGCATGCCCATGAATCTCCAAAAGTCATGACCATTCCACTTATAATACTGGCAGTCTTTGCAGTGATAGCAGGGTATGTCGGAACACCGTTTAATCCTGAAAAATTCAGTATTGCAAAATTTATTAGTGGTAATATGCATATAGAACATACCGAATTTGATTTTATACCAATGATCATATCTGTAGCTGTGGGGCTTGTGGGAATACTTCTGGCATACCTCATGTATGGACGTAAAGTCATACCTACAGACTGGCTTTACAGATATGTAAAGCCTTACCATAAGGTACTTGTCAATAAGTACTATATTGACCTTGCCGGATCAAAGGTCTTTATAAGGCCCACTATAAGATTTGCAAAACTTATTAACTGGTTTGACAGCCGAATTATTGACGGGCTTGTAAATCTTTTCGGGAAAGTGACAATAATAATCTCCAAAGGCGTTCATCTTTTTGATAAGGGGATAGTCGACGGCATAGTCAACTGGACCGGCAGGGAAACTTATAGCAGCGGCAAGAGATTGAGGCTTCTCCAGACAGGTAATATCTCGGGTTATGCCATAGTGATGTTTGCAGTTTTAGCTGTTTATATAATTTATTTGATAATCAGGACCATAGTCTAGATGAATAGACAGGAGGATATACATGGATTTTAATATACTTACACTGATTACTTTTATTCCGCTCGCCGGGGTCATAATACTTGCACTCGTCCCCAAGAAGGTGGAAAAAAGTGCCAAATACATAGCACTTATCACTTCACTTGTGATCCTTGGACTTGCAGTATACCTCTGGGTCATCTTTGATCCTTCAGTACCTACCATGCAGTTTGAGGAAAAATACCAGTGGATAGCAAATGTAAATGTATATTATCACCTTGGAGTTGATGGGATCAGCATGCCCATGGTATTTTTAACTGCCCTGCTGACAGTTCTGGGTGTCCTTGTGTCCTGGAATATTACAAATAAACCTAAAGCATTTTTTGCACTTCTCCTACTTCTTGAAGTAGGTATGGTAGGTGTATTTTTATC
>JALHTA010000207.1 GCA_022865545.1 Actinomycetota bacterium
TGGTTAAATCCAAAGTTAAATTCTCTTCAGTAAAATTTGATAAATTAGACAAGGAAGCAACTCTTCCTGCAAAATTCATCAGGATGCTAAAGTCTATCCCATTAAAAGAAATGGTAGAAGGTAAGACAGTAGCGTTAAAAATGCATCTGGGAGGAGGTCTTTGCTATACTACTATACATCCGCTTTTTGTAAGGATTTTGGTTGATGCCTTAAAGGATGCAGGAGGGAAAATATTTATTACAGATATATTTCATATTAATAATGATAATTTTGGGGTAAGGGGAGCAAGAAACAGAGGGTATTCAAGTGATATCCTTGATGTACCTTTTCTTCCAGTAGCAGGGCAAGCTGATAAATATTATTATTCTAAAAAGGTTGACTTTAAGACCTTAAAAGAAGTCCAGGTTGCAGGAAATATCCATGATGCTGAAGTCCTAATTGACTTTTCACATGTAAAGGGCCACGGGGTTTGCGGTTATGGCGGAGCTCTTAAAAATATTGCCATGGGATGTGTTTCCCAGAATACAAGAAGGGGACTGCATGCTCTTGAGGGAGGTATTGAGTGGGACGGGGAACTTTGTGACCACTGCGACGCTTGCACGGATGAATGCCGGTATAAAGCAAATAAATTTACTGATGAGGGAAAATATGAGATATTTTACCATCACTGTACATATTGTCAGCATTGTGTTGAGATCTGTCCCAATAATGCACTGACTTTTAGCTCAAAAGGGTTTGTTGATTTTCAAAAAGGAATGGCTCTTGCCACAAAAGAAGTATTAGATACATTTGATAAGGATAAGGTTTATTATATAAATGTACTTCTAAATTTAACCATGCTGTGCGATTGCTGGGGCTTCTCTACGCCCTCTCTTGTACCTGATATTGGTATTATGGCCTCAAATGATATGGCAGCTATAGATAAAGCTTCATTGGATATGATTAAGGCAGAAAACTTGTTACCCGATTCATTACCTAAGGGAAGAGAACTGAGGGAAGGGAAGCATCTTTTCGAAAAGATATTTGGAAAAGATCCCTATAATCAGATAAAGATCCTTGAAGAAATGAAAATTGGTAATGGTGATTATGAATTTGAGGAAATTGATTAAACCGGATTTAACCTGGCTCAAGCTGTTTGAGTATTCTAAAGATATCTTTTTAAGTTTATCCTGAAAATTAGAAATATTTATCTTGTTAGTATTTTAGTTTTTTAATGAAGTCGTGATTTTTTTAAGAAATCTGTTATTATATTCTTTGCTACATCATTAGGAGAGGTGCTTGAGTGGCTGAAAAGGACCGCCTGCTAAGCGGTTGGTCGGGTTTAACCCCGCCTCGAGGGTTCGAATCCCTCCCTCTCCGCCAAGCTAAATCAAAGTAATAAATCAAATCACATCGGAATTAGTAAGTGGCAACATGGTGGATCCATGTTTCCGGGAAGTAATAAAATTTCTTTTTTCTTGTATTATTAGCATAAAAATCTTATCAAATATAATATAATTTAAACTGAAAACATAAAAATAAAAAGAGGGTTTAATGAAATGGAATACAGGGATTTTGGAAAAACCGGCATAAAAGTCTCCAAGCTCGGATTCGGAGCTATGAGATTTCCTGAGACAGAAAAAGATGGCAAGTGGCATATTGATGAAGATAAAGCCATTGTACTCATGCATAAGGCATTCAAATATGGAATAAACTATATTGATACAGCAAATCCTTATTGTCATGAACTTAGTGAGATTACGGTTGGTAAAGCATTAAATGATTGGAAGGACCGTATTTATGTTTCTACTAAAAGCCCTATCTGGAAATTGGAAAAACCAGGTGATTACAGAATGTATCTTGAAAAATCACTTAAAAGGCTAAACCTGGACCAGATTGATTTTTATCATTTTCATTCCCTTAATGAGCATCTTTATGAGGAAAAAATTATACAATTTAATTTAATAGATGAAGCCCAAAAGGCAAAGGATGAAGGACTCATAAAGCATATTTCTTTTTCTTTTCATGATGATCCGGAAATATTAAAGAGATTTGTAAATCTGGAAGTCTTTGATTCAGTGCTCTGCCAGTATAATTTTCTTGACAGGACAAATGAAGAAGCTATTGCTTATGCTGTCAGCAAGGGAGTCGGGGTAGCGGTAATGGGACCTGTTGCAGGTGGTAGATTGCTGGACCTGAAAACTGATAATGCAAATAGTATTAAGAGCAGGGATCTAGTGGATATGGCATTTAGATTTGTATTTTCCAATAAAAATGTGTCTACAGCATTATCTGGTATGGGAAATGTAAAAATGCTTAAAGAAAATATAGAAACAGCCGAGAGCCCTGAAGAGCTATCCCAGGAAGAAAAAGAATTTATAAAGATGATCCTTGAAAATAAAGAAATAAAACGGATGATACCCTGTAATGATTGTGGATACTGTATTGACTGCCCAAATGATATTCCTATATCAAGGATATTTAAAATATATAATTATAATCTTCTAACCAAGATCATCGGTAATGCCAGGTGGCAGTACAATCTTATTGGTGCTTATGATGATAATAAATCCAAAGCTGACCAGTGTTCTGAATGCGGCGAGTGTGAAGAGAAATGTCCCCAGAGTATTGAGATCATAGACATGCTAAAGAAAGCTCATAAAACTTTAAAGTCAGCTGAATAATAAGGAGTGGCAACTATTTCAAAGGGCATTCTTTAAAATGAATAAGAAAGAATATTATCTGCAATTAATTTTAAGGAAGTTGACAGGATTCCCACAGTCTTTGACTCCGAAGTATCTCAAAATCTATTTCTTAAAGATCTCCTGCATAGGGTTCCAATAATTATCATACCATCCCTTATAAAAGTTATCATAGCAGTCCTCAGGCATGTCTTCCTGGGTGAAATCAAGCCTGGTGCCATCCTTAACTTCTTCAAGTTCAATAGTGATAACTGAATAGTGGCCCTTTGGCCAGCATTCTTCCTCACCCCGCCAGTTCTGGACTATTTTTTTATCAGGTACTATATCTATATTATTACCTTCTATATAACCATCCCATACTTCAAAACTTCCTCCGGTTTCACGGCTGATATTAGCATTTGAACCAGTAAGCTCTGAATGTTTTTCAGAGTCCATTAGTGTTTCAAAAACCTGATGTGGGGTTGCATCGATCATTACAGACTGTTTGATAGTTTTAGTTTTCATTTATCTCACCTCATTTAGATAAAATTAATAAAAATTTTTTTGACTTTGGTTTTATTTACTTCTTTTCTTTTTTTCTAACCCTGGCAATTCAGGAATTATTTCATCAAATAATTCAATGAGTTCTTCGGAAGGTTTTTCCTAATTCATATCAATTCTCCTTTCACTTATATTTTATTAGCTTTCATAATATAAATGAAATAATTTTTAAACCAATGCATATGCGAAAAATGATAATAATAAAATTATAATACTGTTGATAAAAATATATAAGTTAGAATATTTCAATATATCATTATTCTGGTAAAATGCTTTTAATACAATCCAGTCTCATTTGTAGCAATATTATAGATCGGATTTAGTATAAATATGTCTGTAAAAGTAGATATAACAATAGTTGGCGCAGGTGTAATAGGTTGCGCAGTGGCTTACCGGATCGCCAGTGAATATACTGGATCAAAAGACATAGTAGTAGTAGAGAGAAACAGCCAGATAAATGGGGAGAATCAATCTTCCAGGAATTCCGGAGTCATACATGCAGGAGTATATTATCCTTCCGATGTCGGACCACTAAAGGCTAAACTTTGTGTTGAAGGCAATAGGATGCTTTATGAGTTCTGTAAATCACATAATATTCCCCACAAGATGTGCGGAAAACTTTTAATTGCAAATGATGCCCTGGAAGAGGAATACCTTTATGATGTACATAGGATCGCCTCCGAAAATAATGTTCCAGACCTGGAAATAATAGGTCAAAAGGATATCGCAGCTCTTGAGCCAAACGTAAATGGCGTCAGGGCGCTGTATGTTCCAACATCCGGAGTGATAGAGTCGACTTCTCTTGTCAATAAATTATATGATCTTTCCGAAGAGAAAGAAGTCATGTTTCTGGTAGGAAACAAGGTTACAAAAATAGAACCGCATAATAGCGGATTTGAAGTGACTATAGAGTCTGCAAACGACAAAGAGGTCTTCCAAACAGAAACTCTTATCAATTCTGCAGGATTATATGCTGATGAGATCGCCAGGATGGCAAATCCAGATTGTCCGTACAGGATGGATCCGGTAAAAGGGGAATCAGCCAGTTTTTATAAATCTGCACGTGATGATATATCTATGAATGGCTTAAATATTTATCCCGTGCCATTTGGATATCTTCCGGACGGTGAGAGGCTTCGTGTCGGTTTTAGAGAATTTAAAAAGCTATTTGATGAGGGTAAAGTAATTAAATCGGTAGGTGTCCATTTAACGCCCACTTTTGAGCTCAGTGGTGATGAATATATGATAGGGGACACTGTAACTATTGGCCCTGCATACTCAACTCCTAAGAACAGGGAAGACTATATAGCTACAAGGGAACCCGCATACTATCACTCGATGGTCAATCCATTTTTTCCCAATATAAGACTGGAAGATGTAAAGCTTCACCAGGCAGGCATAAGGGCAAAACTTGCAGGCCACTATGATTTTGTGATTGAAAGGGACCCTGTACATAAAAATCTTATCAATCTTATAGGTATGGATTCGCCAGGATTGACCTCATCACTTGCAATAGCGAACCATATTGCAAAAATGATTCATTAAAAAAATAAAAAATTGTGGTAATATAGCAAATGGTAATTTATTAAATATATTGTTAAGAGGTAAAGATGGCTGAATTGGAAAAATGTATAGAATGCGGGAAAGTAATAAAAGATGAGTCACATGCTCCATACTGTAAAGTTTGTGATGATAAGCTTGATAAACAGTTTGATACAATCGAGGACAATGTAATTATATTTAAGGAACTGCTTGATACCGAAATCGAGACACTTAAAAAATTTGAGACAGAAGATATTGAGGAGTTTTTTAAGAGGGTTTACAAAAAGTTCAAAGCTGATGGAAATCTTAATAATGAAAGTTTGATAGTTCTAAATAAATTGAAGGACTCCTTTGGTCTTGTTGAGTCAAAAATGGGGATCCCCCAGATAGCTGTCATAAAGGAGACAAAGGAAGACAAACTTCTAAAGGATAATAAGTGCCCTGGTTGTGAGAAAGAGATCCAGAAAGATTTCAATCTCTGCCCATACTGCGGTTACAAGATAAACAAGGACTTTAAATCAAAATATTGATAATTTCGGCTTTTTAAGATTTAAGCAGTGTTTGTCTTTATTATTAAATTTAAGTACAATTTCATATAATATAAATCAATCTTTATTACTGAGTAATATTTTATCTATACCTAAATAATTTCTATTATTCATGAAATCTCAAAGACAAGAAATTTTAAATAATAATCTAAGGGGCCTTTTATTCAAATTTTCCCTGCCTGCTATTATTGGTATGGTCATAAGCGCTCTCTATAATTTCATTGATACTATCTTTGTAGGAAACGGGGTGGGATCCATTGCGATAGCAGCACTTACTATAGTATTTCCAATACAAATAATCATGCTCGCGATAGGTCTTATGATAGGTGTTGGAGCAGCTTCCGTGATCTCAAGGGGACTGGGCAAGGGAGATGAAAAACTTGCTTCAAAAGCTGGAGGAAATGCATTTATAATAAATATAGTGATCAATGCAGTTCTAATGATAATAGCATTTATTTTCCTTGATGATATTCTAAAATTTTTTGGAGCATCAGCAGCGGTCCTTCCATATGCAAGGGATTATCTCTCAGTGATCCTGTTTGGCTTCGTATTCTTCTCGTTCTCTCTAGCGGCCAATCATATAATACGGGCAGAAGGAAAACCCAGGGCAGCTATCTACCCTATGGTCATAGGTGCTGTGCTAAATATAATACTTGACCCAATATTTATTTTTGGCCTAAAAATGGGTGTAAAGGGAGTGGCCCTTGCCACTATAATAAGTCAGTTTGTAAGCGTCTGCTATATAATCCTGTACTTTTATATTGGGAAA
>JALHTA010000208.1 GCA_022865545.1 Actinomycetota bacterium
ATAATAATTTAAAGCTACATCACTACGCGGTACAATTCATCAATGGAAGTAATACCTGCTGCTATTTTTTCCGCTGCAGCTTCCAGCAGCGTCCTCATCCCTTCTTTCCTGGCTGCTTCACTGATCATGTCTGTACTTTTTCTCTCAAGAAGCATCTCCCTGATCTTTTTGGATATTATCAGTACCGAAAAAATACCGACCCTCCCGAAATAGCCGGAATCATTGCATCTGGGGCAGCCTTCCTTGGTAAATACCTTTTTACCTTTCAGTATTGGAGCTATCTCTTTGTCAAGAGGAATTCCAGAAATGTCTATTTCCTTCTTGCAGTTTTCACAAAGCTTTCTTACGAGCCTCTGTGCGACTATGCATTTTACAGCGGATGATATCATATATGACTCCAGTCCCATCTCCAGTAGCCTGGCAAGACTTGAAGGCGCATCATTGGTATGAAGCGTAGTCAGCACAAGATGCCCCGTTATGGAAGCTTCCATAGCGACCTTTGCTGTCTCAAGGTCCCTGATCTCACCCACCATTATGATATCAGGGTCGCTACGGAGCATTGCTCTAAGTCCCCTTGAAAAATCCAGGTTTATCTTCTGGTTCACCTGAACCTGTATTATCTGGGGGAACCTGTATTCAACAGGATCCTCAATTGTGAATATTTTCTTCTCTACACTAGCTATGCGGGTAAGGCTTGCATACAATGTCGTTGTTTTTCCCGAACCTGTGGGACCGGTTATCATTATGGAGCCGTGGGGTATTGATATCATTTTACTATAAGTCTTAAAATCTTCCGGAAGCATACCACTTTTATTAAGGTCAAATACGCTATCATCCCTGTCAAGTATCCTTATGGTAATATTCTCGCCATAGACCGACGGGATGGATGCAAACCGGAGGTCTATCATCCTGTTCTGGAAATTAATGGAACCCCTGCCGTCCTGGGGTAATCTGTTTTCAGTGATATCAAGACCCCCCATTATCTTATAACGGGATAGCAAAAGCCTCTGAACTGTCTTTGGGACATCCTTTATTTTCTGAAGAACACCGTCTACCCTGAATCTTATCGTACAGCTCTTTTCCTGAGGCTCTATATGGACATCACTTGCCCTGAGAGATATCGCCTTTAGTAATATCTGGTTTGCAAGTCTCACAAGGGGATTCTTTTCTACCAGGTCCTCTTCATATTTATCAGAAATAACGAGGTCCTCATCCTTCATTATCTCCTGGACCTCTTTCAAGCTGTAGTCGTCAGAAGTGTAGAGCTTGATGATATCATTTATATCTTTTTCAGTAGTTATAAAAGTTTTTACATTATATCCTGTAAGAAGTCTTATCTCATCAATGGCATTTATATCCCTTGGGTCGGTCATCGCTACATGAAGGGTGCTGTCTGTAAGCTTAAATGGAAAGACTTTTCTTTTAAATGCGAATTCCTTGGAAATGAGATTTGATGTAGACGGGTCTATATTATCCTGAATTTTTGAAAGCTCGATCGTATCAAATCCCCTCTGGAAAGATATCAGCTCAACCAAAGTCTCATCACCAATAAAACCTTTCCTTATTAGTATCTCTCCAAGTTTTTCACCAGTCTCTTTTTGTATTTCCAGAGACTCTTCCAACTGTGTTTGGGTGATAAGTTTTTTATTTAAAAGGATCT
Organism: Actinomycetota bacterium; assembly: GCA_022865545.1. Taxonomy (GTDB): domain Bacteria; phylum Actinomycetota; class Humimicrobiia; order Humimicrobiales; family Humimicrobiaceae; genus M55B120. The sequence continues at coordinate 1,661 of JALHTA010000208.1, forward strand.
CACCGATCTTTTGTCTTTTAAAATCTAATTCAACCATATAGTACTAAAATATATTAATAAAATTATTAAACATTTTCCAAAGAAAATTATATATATCTTCTTTATAATTATCGGTCCTATTATAATATATCTACGACAATATTACACATCTTAAGGAAGATAATTTTTAAAAATCTTAAATATTTTTTCATATAAAAATATTTATATAAATTTTTTGACCGGTTTATTTTTTAACCGGTTTATTATCCCTGCTGAATAACCTGCACCAAAACCATTATCAATATTCACCACAGACACCCCGGGACTGCAGGAATTCAGCATTGTCAGAAGTGGAGCGATTCCTCCAAGATTTGCTCCATACCCTATACTGGTAGGAACAGCAATAACAGGACATTCTACCATAGCGCCGACAACTCCCGGAAGGGCACCCTCCATTCCGGCTACTGCGACTATCACATTTGAACCCTGGAGCTCGTCCTTATAATTCATCAAACGGTGTATGCCGGCCACACCGACATCATATATCTTACTTACCCTGTTTTTCATAAGATATGCAGTAATTGCAGCCTCATCAGCTATTTTCATATCTGAAGTACCCGCACATATTACAGTAATGCCACTTTTCAGCTTGTTTTCATCTATATCGAGAGGTGTGTAAACTATTCCTGAAGAAAATTCCAGCCTGACATCCTTTAATTCCTTTTTAAGCATCAGGTAAACACTTTCGTCTGTTCTTGTGATCATGAGGATTTTTGAATACTTTAATATTTTTTGTGATATTTTCAGTATTTGATCTGCGGTCTTATTTGTTCCATAAATAACTTCTGGAAAATCCCTTCTAAGTATCCTGTGATGATCCACTTTTGCAAATCCGATATCCTCAAAATAAAGGTCTTTTATATTTTTTAAGAAATCGTCAGTAGATAGCTCTCCTTTTTTATAATTATCCAGAAATCCCTCAATAAGTTTATTAATGTGTTTGCTCATACCTCATTCTCCAGATCAGATTTTTCCTAGACCAGTCATTTTGTATTATATATTTTAAGGTCCGTTTAATAATTATGCACACATATGATATATGCATGCATAATTAATTTTTTATTCTATTATAATTATATATTAAAAATGAAATAATTTCCCTGAAAGGTCCGTAATAAGTACCGCAGTCTCTATCGCTACAACAGATATAAGCTTTATAAGTATATTCATCGACGGCCCTACAGTATCTTTTAGAGGGTCACCGACAGTATCACCGATAACAGCTGCGGCATGTTCGGCAGTACCCGACTTGCCTTCTTCCTCAAT
>JALHTA010000020.1 GCA_022865545.1 Actinomycetota bacterium
AATAGGATGACTGCTTTTTCTCTTGCCCTTCTTCTTGTTATTTTCATAATTATAGCATCAAACCCTTGTAATATATTCTCCGCTCCTGGTATCTATTTTAACCCTGTCTCCATTATTAATAAATAATGGGACCAGGACTTTCCCACCAGTTTGTATTATTGCAGGTTTATAGCTTGTTCCAACTGTATCGCCTTTTATACCTGGTTCGGTATCTAATACTTCTGCTTCAATAAAAATAGGAAGCTCGATCGATATGGGCCTCGCGTCATGATATACGACTGAGAGCTCCATATTCTCTAGAAAATAATCTTTCTCACCGGATACCTGTTCTTCGCTAAGCTGTATCTGTTCATAACTTTCCATATCCATAAAATTATAGTAATCATCTTTGTATAAAAATTGCATTTTTTTCGTTTCAAGTATTGCACGTTCCATCTTTTCGCCTGACCTGAATGTTTTATCTATTGTTGCACCGCTATCAAGGTTCTTAAGTTTTGTTCTTACAAATGCTCCTCCCTTTCCGGGTTTGACATGCTGGAAATAAAGGATTTTGTATAGTGTATTATCATAGATAATTGTCAATCCATTTTTAAAATCGCTTGTACTGATCATATTCTTCCTGATTCCTTCCCATGCTAAATCAAGGGATATCCAATTGATTATATTATTTAAGCCGACTTATCTATTTTATAGATTACGGGAGAATTGTAAATTCTTTTTTTGAGTTGTAAAGGTTCTCACAGCCATTTTTCTTTACTACAAGCATGTCTTCGATCCTTATTCCGCCTAGTCCTGGGATATAAATGCCAGGCTCAATGGTTATGACCATATTTTCTTTAAGGATGGTCTTATTATTTTTAGTAACTGTGGGGCCCTCATGTACCTCAAGTCCTACTCCATGTCCAAGACCATGGCCAAATTCTTCTCCATAGCCCATATCATTGATATATTTTCTTGCCTTATTATCAAGTTCTCCGCAGGTTAGACCCTCTTTGCATGCTTCAATTGCTTTTTGCTGGGCTTTTAATACTATATCGTATATTTTCATTAATTTATCATTAGGGGACCCGTTGCCAATAAATACTGTCCTTGTGATATCGGAGCAGTAATTCTTATATACCGTTCCAAAATCCATAAGAAGGATACCGTTCTTTAGTTTTTTGTGACTGGAAATGTAGTGAGGCATCGATGAGCCTGGGCCGCTTGCTATCACAAAATCAAAGGAGCGTCCATTACCTCCTTTTTGTATAAGCATCTTCTCTAATTCAATTGCTATCTCCAGTTCATTTAGTTTTGACATATCTCCAGATGTTGATCCCAAAAAATTTTGAAAGATATTATCAGTTATCTTGCAGGCTTTTTTTATATCTTTAATTTCTGAGTCATCTTTTATCATTCTCAGATCCTCAACCAATCCATGCTTATAAGTAAGTTTATTACCTATTTTTCCTAACATGTTTTCTAATTTTACATAACTTACATGATCTACCTGTGCAGCTTCTATGCCCGCGGACCCGGAATTAAGACCCTTAAGGATTTCTACAAGTTTTTTAAACCTATTCTTTTTATAAAGGATTATTTCTATTTTTGGATCAGTAATAGCTTTTTTAGCTTCTTCAAGATATATAAAGTTTACAAGAAGGTATGATTTTTCAGGAGAAATAATAAATATGCTATTTGAATCTTTTCCGTAGAATCCGGTTAAATAAAAGATATTTTCATCTTTTAGAACGATATAATTGTCTAGGTTTTTCCTATTTAAACACGAGATTAATCTTTTTATTCTTAGTAAACATATAGCAGAAATTTTATTTATTTCTCCTTTATCGGTCATAAACTATAATTATTTAATCAGTTCCTGCCAGCTATATACCAATAATATATCATTGAATTGGGGGACAGCTGGACCTAAAAACTCACCAATTCCATATCTGTAAAATATTTTTGAATTCAGTCCAAGTTTTAAAGTTCCAGAAA
>JALHTA010000209.1 GCA_022865545.1 Actinomycetota bacterium
TATATTCATCTCCAGCCTTATCAATTTCTTCCTGCAGCTTCACTCTCATGGTGTCCGGGGTGTCATGCAAGTGCTGCTCCATGAAAGCACAATCCAGATTATTATGGTTTTGTCTTTTGAATTCTTCAAATTCATTTTTCATTACATCGCATACTATGGCTAGATTTTTCATATATTTATCTTTTCTTTTTATAGAATATCTTATTTCCCTCTAATCTGATCATCCTTATAGATTATATTAAATAATTTCAATCTATTCTAATAATCTTTTGTATAAACCGTGCCTATGATCTGTTAAAACCCCTGGGAGTTTCAATAACAGAGTAAATTAAAACTTTTCCGCTTTGTTCAGGTCTTCATGTTCAAAGGCAGAAGTCATGCGGTCGATTTCACGTTTTGACAGCCCAAAATCAGCAGCAATTTTTTTCCATTGTTTTACAGCCGTGACAATGTCTTTTACGGTTTCAATTGCCTTTTCTTTTGAAATTCTAAAGTCTTTAGCAACCGCCATTGCTGTATCCAAAGATGCAGATGTGTCTTCAAAGTCAATCGCCATAGTTAGGATACGCGGTTTGATTTCAGCCGGTACCGGGTTAATATCATAGGCAGGTGAAAGCCTCCATCCTCTATATCGTTCATAAATAAAACCATGGTTCCGTAAATGGTCGTCCGTGTTTGAGATCATAATTGTAAAGACAATACGCCTCCATAGCTCGGCCATATCTTCCCCTGGAGACGCGCCGTTCTGGGCAAGAGCATAGGCCATCTCAAGATAACTATGCTGTTCGTTATCCTGTGCGCCAAGCATGCCCATGGCCGACAGGAAAGGGATGCGCAGTCCGTTTAGACGGTCAAATCTTTTGATAACCAATACGGGCTTTCCAAGGATATTTTCCAACCTCCATGACGGCACATTGATTCCTGCATCTTTAGCTAAAGTCAGTGCAACCGCTTCCCATATAACAATATTAAATTCATCGTCTTTTCTGGGAAACTTGGCAATTGCAAGGCTGCCATCCCGATTACGAACAGAGGCTTTTGGGCGTGCACCCCCGAGGGATGAGCAGGGAGCCAGTAAAAGTTTTAGATCTTCTGCACTTTCACTATCTTCTATAAAACGCTCTGCTGCTGATAAAAGCCTGGGCAATTTAAAAAGTGGCGGGATAGTTGTTTGGTCCTTTGGGGTCAAAAAGATCGTTTCATCCGGCACAGTTGAAAAGCGCAAGGCCCCCTGGCGTGCTTCATCACTTACGCCCAGTAAGTAATCGACTTCAAAAAGTGTGCGAGGTGTTTTATTATCACTTTTGGCTCTGACCATTTCAGCGCGACGCATAAGAACCCGCCCCCAACGGTCAGGAGCAGAATCTCCAATTGCTCCAAAAACACTTAGGCCAGCCTGTGTGTGAAATGTACCTTCAGTAAGTTTTAAGACGGGCTCAAGAGCGAATTTTTCAGGATGTTCAAGCCATTTTTTGTCATATTCAAACGAGGCGCTTTCTCTGCCTTTGCGAGAATGAAGCCACAATTTCCCAACGCGAATATCTTCCCCGCCAGGCGAGATGTGTACAATCACTTCTTTGCTACTCACCGCTGCCTCCATCATTTGTGCTTTTGGGAATGCGTACCCGCCTGGGGAGTCTTTCTTCTTCCAATTGTCGTCCTGTTAAATCATGGACAGCATCTGCTAAATCACCAAGTCTTTCTGTCATACCCAGTACAAATAGTACAGAGGAGTACCCTCCCATGGATACTGTCGGATCACCTTTTTCAATTATCCCTATGGTTGCACGAGAGATTCCAGCCCGCTCTGCCATAAGCTGGATAGTAATGCGCCGACGTCGGCGAGCATCACATATATCTTTTCCAACCTTATGTAGCGCTTTTAAGACGGGAATGGGTAAAGTGTTCTGTTTTTTCATTTTAAAGCCTTATATAAAGAGTGTTAATCTTTTTAAGGGCTATTATATGATACATTAAGTAAGATAGCAATGGCTCTATATCTACTATTAATTTATAGGAATTTGCTTCTGGCTCACCAGTCTATAAACAATCGAAAGTTAACATAATCAGGATTAGTAGCCAAAGATATAGATCATTTAATCCTGTGAAAGGTAATTGCCGTTCTCAAACTGGCTGTAATAAAGGTTTGCATAGAAACCGTTCTTTTCCATAAGCTGCAAGTGATTTCCCTGCTCCACTATATCACCATTATCCATCACAAGTATGAGGTCGGCATTCCGGATCGTGCTGAGCCTGTGTGCTATTATAAAACTTGTGCGGTCCTTCATCAGATTATCCATTGCATTCTGGATCAGAAGTTCCGTACGGGTATCTACCGAGCTTGTAGCCTCATCAAGGATCAGTATTTTTGGGTCGGCAAGTATCGCCCTTGCAATAGTTATTAACTGTTTCTGTCCCTGGGAAATATTTGAAGTTTCCTCATTAAGTATATGATCATAGCCTTTTGGAAGTGTATGGACAAAATGATCCACATATGCGATCTTTGAGCTCTCTATCACTTCTTCATCTTTTGCGTCCTGCCTGCCGTATCTTATATTCTCCATGATGGACCCATTATAGAGCCAGGTATCCTGGAGGACCATCCCGAATATTGACCTGAGGTCTTTTCGGGTAAAGTCCTTTATATTATTACCATCTACAAATATACCGCCGCTATTGACATCATAAAAACGCATAAGTAGTTTTACCATAGTTGTCTTTCCGGCACCGGTAGGACCTACAAGGGCTATTTTCTGCCCCGGTTCTACATCAGCTGAAAATCCTTTAATGATCATCTGCTTGGGCTTATATCCAAAGTGGACATCATCAAACTTAACACTTCCGGAGATAATGGAAGGTTTTATCGGATTTTTCGTATCCGGAGTTTCTTCCTTTTCTCCAAGGAATTCAAATACCCGTTCCGCAGAAGCTGCAGTCTGCTGAAGGATATTAGAAATATTTGCCATCTGTGAAATGGGCTGCATAAATGTTCTTACATATAATATGAAAGCCAGGATTTCTCCTACGGACAGCTTTCCCTGTATGGCAAGCCATCCTCCTAGTACTGATACTGCAACATAGCCCAGATTTCCTACAAAGAATGCTATTGGCATCATCAATCCTGAGAGAAACTGCGATTTCCATGCCGCTCCATAGAGAACATCATTAAAACCATTAAATTTCTTTATACTTTTCTTCTCACCATTGAAAGCCTTCATAACATTGTGTCCGCCAAACATCTCCTCGACATGACCATTTACATGTCCCAGATAATCTTGCTGCTGTTTAAAATATTTTTGGGAACGTTTGACCACAGTCATTATCATGACAAGTGAAAGCGGGACTATGAGAATTGACACGAGTGTCATTATTCCGCTTATGGTAAGCATCATTATAATTATGCCGATTATAGTAATAACCGAGGTTATTATCTGCGTAAGGCTCTGATTTAGCGTCTGGTTTATCGCATCAACATCATTTGTCACGCGCGAGAGGACCTCACCTTGATTTGTATCGTCAAAATACTTAAGGGGCATCCTGTTGATCTTTTTAGAGATGTCTCTCCTGAAACGGTAAGTGATCTTCATGGATACACCGGACATTATCCATCCCTGTATATATAATAATAATGCAGATGCTCCATATAGGCCCAAAGCTAAAAGGATAATATTACCAATATATTTAAAATCTATGCCGTCTCCGGTCCCGGATATGGACCCTATTACTCCCTCAAAAAGTTTAGTTGTAGCATTACCTATTATTTTAGGTCCCACTATCGCAAATGCAGTAGATGCCGCGGCAAAGATCATTACCACGAGTACCTGTGCTTTAAACTTTCCAATATATTGTATGAACTTTTTTAAGGTCCCTTTGAAGTCGCGTGGTTTTTCACCCTGCATCTGGATTCCCCCGCCTCGAGGTCCAAAGCCTATGTGATCGCCACCCCCATCTGAACGTTGTCTATTTCTACCAAACCCTCCGGAACCCATTGGGCCCGAAGATCTTCCTTTTGTTTTCCTGGATTTATCACTCACGCCAGTTCCTCCTTGCTGAGCTGGGACAGGGCGATCTCCCTATAGGTCTCGCAACTCTCCATTAGCTCCCTGTGTGTACCCTTTCCTACGATCTTACCTTCATCAAGCACAATGATCTGCTCTGCATTCATAACAGTTCCCACTCGCTGTGCGACAATGAATTGCGTTATTTTTGCCAAGTGTTTTTTAAGGGCTTTCCTGAGAGCCTTATCAGTTTTAAAATCAAGTGCAGAGAAACAGTCATCAAGTATGAGTATCCCTGGATCTTTTACTAATGCACGTGCTATTGAAAGCCTTTGTTTTTGGCCACCAGATACATTTTTTCCACTCTGGGATATATCGGTATTAAAACCATCAGGACTTGTATTAATAAATTCAAACGCCTGGGCTATTTCTGCTGCTTCCTTTATTTTCTGGTCGCTTGCATCTTCGTCTGCATAATGGAGATTACTATCAATCGTACCGCTAAAGAGGATATTTCTTTGGGGGACATACCCTATCTTTTCCCTCAAGTCATGCTGGGTAACCTCCCTTATGTCGATACCATCTACGAGTATCTGCCCGCGGCTGACATCATAGAATCTCAGTAAAAGGTTGGCAAGCGTTGATTTGCCGGAACCGGTCGATCCTATTATGGCTGTTGTCTCTCCGGGTCTTGCAGTAAAACTTATATCATGGATCACATCTTCTTCTGCCTCAGGATAGCGGAATGAGACATTCTTAAAATCCACCTGACCCTGTCCAGGTATAGTAAATTTCACAGGTTTTTCAGGATCACGGATAGCAGATTCAGTTTCCAGGACATCTGCCACTCTTCCGGCAGAGACCGAAGCTCTGGGAATCATTATAAACATGACCGAAAGCATTAAAAATGACATAATTATAAGCATGGCATACTGGAGAAAAGCCATCATATCTCCTACCTGCATATTAGCTTCGGCTACCTGGTGAGCTCCCACCCAGACTATAAGAAGCGATACACCGTTCATAACCAGCATCATCACAGGCATCATTACGACCATTGCCCTATTAACAAAAAGGGAAGTCTTTGTAAGGTCTATATTTGCCTTATCAAAGCGATCTTCCTCAAATTTTTGAGTATTAAAAGCCCTGATGACCATCATTCCCGAAAGATCCTCACGGGTCACAAGGCTGAGCCTGTCAATAAGGCTCTGCATCTTCCTGAATCTTGGCATTGTCACAAAAAATATGACTATTATAAGACAAATAATAACAATTACTGCCAGACCTATTACCCAGGACATCGATGTGCTTTTACTGAGTGCAAGTATTATCCCACCTATTCCAAGTATTGGAGCATAAATGACCATCCTTATTAACATTATGACAAGCATCTGGATCTGGGTGATATCATTTGTCGATCTGGTAATAAGGGATGCGGTTGAGAACTGATCAAATTCAGCATTTGAAAAACTTTCAATCCTGCTAAATACTTTTTCACGGAGGTTTCTCGCAAGTCCTGCCGCCGCTTTTGCGGATAGGTACCCTACTGCAACTGCGCAGATAGCAGATCCAAGGGACAGGAGAAGCATCAGGAGTCCTGCATACAATATATATCTACTCTGTACTCTGTCTGTATCCATACCGAGAGCTGTGTATTCGGCCCTTACTGATCTTGCAGCTGATTGAGTGACCATACTGTCGCCAAGCGTATCAAACTGTTCATTTATTGTATCCAATAATCCTGATAATTGTGTGTCGGGTAGACTCCCGATCATAGCAAAGACTTCATCAGCTGTCATACCCTCAGGTATCCTTGATGCATCAAAACCCATAATAGCGCCAGAAGCTGCTGCATTTTCAGGATCTGCTATCATTTGTTCTAAGCCTGAGACAGCAAGAAATGCCCTTCCCATAGATTTATTTATTATTTCAGTCTTATCATTGCTTATCTTATTTAGGACATAGATCCCTTCATTTTCAAGTTGAGGATATTTCTTTAAATACTCCCGGTGATCAGAGGAAGTCATGGCTACCAGGGTATAGCTTTCAAGTACTTCAGCCCTGCTTTCATCATCCATAAAAATAGTCAGCTTATCCATCTGGCTCTTTCTGATGGCCTCAGGTACTGCACTCTCTATTCCACCCTGCTGGATGCCGACATTTACAATATTTGACATAAAATCAGGAAGTGCAAGGTTTGCCATTGCCTGGAAAAAAAGCAGTACTACGGAAACAAGTATTATAACTGTAAATGGTTTAAGGTATTTTGCTATTCTAAACATTTAATTTTTTTCTTTCTGGCCAGCACTTTTATCCGGGATCCTGCTTGCTATCTTTTTATTTAGATCACGGTATTTCTGAAGTTCTTCATCATCCAAGACATCAAATAAGGCTGATAATGTATTAA